>JAIDCC010000120.1 GCA_029056055.1 Duncaniella sp. | reverse complement strand
TTTTTACCGCTACGGCGCCCCCCGTGATCTCCCCTCGACTCGGCGTCGGCAGCGTCACAGGGGTATAAGGGCGCAATGCGGGGCCATACGTGCGGGGGGAAATATCAAGGCCGCTCCCCCGGGGAGGGGAAGCGGCCTGTAGGTGTTGGCCTGCGCGCGAGGGTTGGCGCGTCAGGCGGGACTATTCAGAGGTGTCTGATTAGCCGTTGTATTTCTTCATGACAGCGATGAGGTCGAGCACCTTGTTAGAGTAGCCGATCTCGTTGTCATACCAAGAAACAACCTTTACGAAGGTGGGGGTCAGCTGGATACCGGCCTTCTTGTCGAAGATAGAAGTGCGGGGATCGCCGAGGAAGTCGCTCGATACAACGTCGTCTTCGGTGTAGCCGAGGATGCCCTTGAGTTCGCCTTCAGAAGCTTCCTTCATGGCAGCGCAGATTTCTTCGTAAGAAGCGGGCTTGGCGAGGTTGACGGTGAGGTCGACAACCGATACGTCGAGGGTGGGGACACGCATCGACATGCCGGTGAGCTTGCCGTTGAGTTCGGGGATAACTTTGCCTACAGCCTTAGCAGCGCCGGTCGACGAGGGGATGATGTTGCCCGAAGCAGCACGGCCGCCGCGCCAGTCCTTCATCGAGGGACCGTCAACGGTCTTCTGGGTAGCGGTGGTAGAGTGAACGGTGGTCATGAGGCCGTCAACGATGCCAAACTTGTCGTTGAGCACCTTGGCGATGGGGGCGAGACAGTTGGTGGTGCAAGATGCGTTCGAAACGAACTGCTGGCCAGCGTAGGTCTGGTCGTTAACACCGCATACGAACATGGGGGTGTCGTCTTTCGAGGGAGCCGACATAACGACATATTTTGCACCGGCTTCGATGTGAGCCTGAGCCTTTTCCTTGGTGAGGAAGAGACCGGTCGACTCAACAACGTATTCTGCGCCTACTGCGCCCCAGCCGATTTCGGCGGGGTTCTTGCATGCGGTGACGCGGATGGGCTTGCCGTTGACGATGAGGAGGCTCTTTTCGAGGTCGTAGTCTACGGTGCCGTCGAAGTGGCCGTGCATGGTGTCATACTTGAGCATGTAGGCCATGTAGTCAACGGGGAGGAGGTCGTTGATGGCAACTACCTCGATGTCGTCACGCTTGGTGGAAGCGCGGAAAACGAACCGGCCGATGCGGCCAAATCCATTAATACCTATTTTTGTCATAGTTATAATAAATAATTGGGTTTTAGTAATTGATGTATGTACCTTTTTCGAGAGGAGGGGTGAGCAGCCGCCCGCTCAGGGCGGACAAACGTTTTCACGCCACAAAATTACAAAAAAATTTTCAGTTACATAAGTTTCACCGGTTTTTATTTGTGAAAATTTGCCATAATAACTTTTTTTCGGTCTTAAAAAAACAAAACGGGTGCTAACGACGTTTACATATCGTGACCCCTCCCCGCGGGGGGCGTCTGCAATTTCTCACATTATCCACTTATCTCAATTCTCTCAAATGGCTTTTTTTAAGGAATTCAAGGAATTCGCCATGCGCGGCAACGTGATTGACATGGCTGTCGGTGTTGTCATCGGCGCTGCTTTCGGCAAAATCATCTCTTCTCTGGTCGACGACATCATCATGCCTCTTGTCGGCGTGGCCACCGGTGGTATGAACTTCACCGACTTCAAGTGGGTGATACAGAAGGAAATTGTCGACGGCAAGACGCAGGAGGTAATCCAGCCTCTCGTCACTCTCAACTGGGGCACATGGATTCAGACCATTGTCGATTTCATCATCGTGGCTTTCTGCATCTTCGTCGCCGTCAAGGCCATCAATTCGATGCGCCGCAAGAGCGAGGAGGCTCCCGCTGCTCCTCCGGCTCCCACCAAGGAAGAAACTCTCCTCACCGAAATCCGCGACCTCCTCAAGCAGGATGTCGATTCCAAGAAATAATTTAGGTACCGTTTATCGGTCGACCTACGGCCCGACTTCTTGCGGGCCACCGAAGACTCCCCCTCATGCCCGGCCATCGGCCGGCGTGAGGGGGAGTTGTCGTTTCGTCAGGATGTGTGTGGGCGAGCGCGATAGGGTGCGCGCCCTCGGGGTCAATGGGCTTCGAGCCAGTTGGGTGCCACGCCCATCGAGACTTCGAGGGGCACGGCGCCGCGGTAGGCACCCTCCATGCCTTCGGCCACGAGGGTGCGCAGAAGTGCTTCCTCGCCGGGGGCCACGTCGAAGATGAGTTCGTCGTGCACCTGCATTATCATTCGCGAGCGCATGGAGCGGTCGGCCATGGCCTTGAAGATTCTGACCATGGCCACCTTGATGATGTCGGCCGCCGTGCCCTGAATCGGGGCGTTGACGGCGTTGCGCTCGGCATAACCGCGCACCACGGCGTTGCGCGACGAGATTTCGGGCAGGTAGCGGCGGCGGCCCATGCGGGTGGTGACGTAGCCCTGCGTGCGTGCCGTCTCGACGGCTTTCTCGAGGTATTGGCGTATGTGGGGGTAGGTCTCGAAGTAGCCTTCGATGAGGCGTTTGGCGTCGGCGCGCGCTATGCCGAGGCGTTCCGACAGGCCGAAGGCCGAGATGCCGTAGATGATGCCGAAGTTGGCGGTCTTGGCATGGCGGCGCTGGTCGTCGGTCACCTCTTCGATGGGCACTTTGTAGATTTTCGAGGCGGTGATGCGGTGGATGTCATCGCCCGAGAGGAAGGCTTCTATCATGTCGCGGTCGGCGCTGAGGTCGGCTATCAGTCGGAGTTCTATCTGCGAGTAGTCGGCCGAAAGTATCGAGTGGCCTTCCTCGGCTATGAACGCGCGACGTATCTCGCGGCCATCGTCGGTGCGGATGGGGATGTTCTGGAGGTTGGGGTTGGTCGACGAGATGCGCCCCGTGGCGGTGACGGTCTGGTTGTAGGAGGTGTGGATTTTGCCGGTGCGGGGGTTGATGAGCGCGGGCAGGGCGTCGAGATAGGTGGCTATGAGCTTGCGCAGACGGCGGATTTTGAGGATGAGCCCCACCAGAGGCACCGTCGAGGCATACTTCTCGAGCACCTGCTCGGTGGTGGAATACTGTCCGCGCGCGGTCTTCTTGGCCTTAGAGTCGATGCCCATCACTTCGAAGAGCACGTGGCCCACCTGCGAGGGCGACGCCACGTTGAAGTCGACTCCCGCCATTTCGATGGCCTCGCGCTCCATCCCTTCAAGGCGCTTCTTGAGCTGGTCGGAGAGCGGGCGCAGCACCACGGGGTCTATTCTCACGCCGGTCCATTCCATGGCAGCCAGCACGCGGATGAGCGGAAATTCCACTTCGTTGAGCAGCCCGGTCATCTCACGCTTGGCCACTTCGTCGGCCAACACCTCACGCAGCCGCAGGGCCACGTCGGCCTCCTCGCTGTAGCGCGCGGCGGCGGCTTCGGGCGAGAGCGGTTTCGAGGGATGCGAGGGCTTGGCTTCGATGTCTACTCCGCTCAGCATGAGCGAGAGATATTTGGCGGCCACTCGCCCCAGGTCGTGACGCATTTCGGGGTCGATGACGTAGTGGGCCACCGACGTGTCGAAGTAGTTCGAGGCAAACGCTATGCCGTCGTTCTTGAGCAGCAGCATGGCGCGTTTCACGTCGTGGCTCACCATCTCGGGGGCTTTCTCGTCGAAGAGCGGAGCGAGCAGCGCGAGCCATTCGCCGCGCGTGGCCGCATCGTCGGGCATAGGGATATAGACCGCCTGCCGCGCCTCCCACGAGAGGGCTATGCCGCGCAGGGGCGAGGTCATCGGCTCATCGCCCACGGCGTAGACGGCCACTCCGACACGGGGGTAGAATGCGGCCGTGGCTACGGCGCGGCCCACCTCTTCGGCTGTCGACGCCACGCTGTAGGAGCGCTCCGCATCGGCCTGCGGCTCCGGCTCGGCAGTCTCGGCCGCCTCTGCGGGAGCGTCGGCCATGTCAAACAGACTCGCCATGCCCGACGCATCGGGAGCGGCCGGTTTGGGCGGTTCGGGTGTCTTGGCCTCGTGCGCGGCGGCTGCCGTTGTGTTGCGGCGCAGGCGGCTCAGAAACATATTGAATTCGAGTTCCTTGTAGACGGCGGCCAATGAATCAACGTCGGCCGGACGGCGCACGAAGTCGTCGGGATTGATGTCGAGAGGTATGTCGGTGCGTATCGTGGCGAGCCACTTCGAGAGACGTATCTGTTCGGCATTGGCCTCCACCTTCTCGCGCAGTTTGCCCTTGAGGCGGTCGGTGTGCTCGAGCATGTTCTCCACCGAGCCAAACTCGGCTATCAGCTTGACAGCCGTCTTCTCGCCCACCCCCGGACAGCCGGGAATGTTGTCGGCCACATCCCCCTCGAGCGCCAGGAGGTCTATCACCTGCGACGTGCGCTCTATGCCGTAGCGCTCGCACACCTTGGCCTCGTCTCTCACCTCGAAACCCTCGCCCCTCAGCGGAGGCCTATACATATATATGTTTGGCCCCACGAGCTGACCGTAATCCTTGTCGGGGGTCATCATAAACACTTCCATTCCCTCGGCGGCCGCGCGCGTGGCCAGTGTGCCTATCACGTCGTCGGCCTCATAGCCCTCCACCTCGACCACCGGGATGCGGTAGGCTTCGAGGATACGTTTGATGTAAGGGATGGCCGCCGTGATGTCCTCAGGCTGCTTGTCGCGGTTGGCTTTGTAGTCTTCAAACTTTTCGTGGCGGAAAGTCCGGCCATGGGGAGGGTCGAAACACACCGCGATGTGAGTGGGATTTTCCTTGCGCAACAAGTCGTCGAGCGTATTGCAGAAACCGAAAATCGCCGACGTATTCATGCCGGAGGAATTGACCCTCGGCGAACGCAGCAGAGCATAATAGGCGCGATAGATGAGCGCGTAGGCATCGAGTAGAAAGAGACGTGTCATATCGAAGTCTGAAAGGGAGTGGAAAAGCTGGGGGGGTGAGTGAGGGAGTGAGAAGTGAGTGGGGAGTGAGAAGTGAGTGGGGAGTGAGAGAGAGACGAAAGAGCGGTGTCGGTCCACCGACA
>JAIDCC010000012.1 GCA_029056055.1 Duncaniella sp. | reverse complement strand
CCCCCGACCGCCACAACCATCTGACCACCTGACCACCAAGTAGAGACGCGCCACGGCGCACGATGTCGAATTTCCCCGGTCGCCGACAATTCCCCACACGTCAATTCCAAATCCCACATCCCAAATTCAACATCCTACTCCTCCCGAAAATCACTTATCGCAATTTATCGCAATTTATCGCAAATTGCGATAAATTGATTTGCAATATCGTATCAATCAACCGCTTCGCTCCAACACAAAAAAATCACAGGTCATAATCTGAAAAGTCCCTTCTCACCATCCCCACATAAAACATCTCAATTGATACTCTCGCTATTGGGAAGTTATTCAATCGTAATTCCCATCGAATTAAAAAAAAATCACACTCGAGGTGTAAAAAACATTGACAAATATAAAAAATATTTGTACTTTTGCAATTAAGTAACGCCCTTCTGAAAAATACCATATCTACCAATAGACACTTTCCCTTGGCAAAGAGTCTATGAACAAAACATTACCGACTTGTCGTTTAGCTCTGCAACGACTTACGACAAGAGATAAAAATCATTTGGAACATATTAGTAGTCGTTACAGGTTTTGGTTGACCATCAGTAACTATTCGGATGTTTTCAAATTTTCAAGCCTAATCTAAGTTATCATAATAAATAGTTTAACAATGTCCATATTCGACAAATTAAAGAAAGACTCGAAATATTCTTTATCCGAAGAGAAAGAGAATATGATTAAGCGTGTGGTAGACAATCTTCTTCATCCAGATAAAAGACAGCAAGAGGGTGGCGCTGTAAAAGAAGAAGTATGTGTCACTGAATATGATTCACAACACTCTATTGTGTCTGTGGCTTCTGCAATTCCATCTAACACTACCAGGAAGCTTGACGATCCAGGGTTATTGCTTGGTAAGGTTCAGTGCGGCAAAACAGACACTTTTGTTAAAATCATAGGTATGTGCTTTGACGAAGGTATTGATATTGCCGTTGTAATGACCAAGGGCACTAATGCACTTGCGACTCAGACCCTTACACGTCTTCAAAAAGAATTCGAGGCTTTTCAGGAGCCGGATGACCCAGATCAACTGGGAATAATTGTTGATGATGTTCGAAACAGAAGAATCGTTGGCTTCAGACCCGCTGAAATAAGAGACAATAAAATCATTCTTGTTGTAATGAAGGAGGATGATAACGTAACGGCTCTTATAAATCTATTTCAGAATAACGCAAGACTGAAAGAAAAGAATGTTCTTCTGGTAGACGATGAGGCAGATTTTGTGAGTCGCAGTTATCGTCTGGAGCCTAAGAGCAAAGCAGAACAACTCGCTGTAATTGCAGGACTCATTGATAGTTTCAGAAGGATTCCTGCGTCATGCCCATATCTTCTCGTAACAGCCACCCCATATAGCATCATTCTTCAGCCCGGCGGATGTATTCTACTTAACAACGGAATTGCGTTGCCATTCCGACCCGGTTTTGTCGAATTGGTTCCGGTACATGACAAATATATAGGTGGAGAACAGTATTTTGTTGAATCACAAGATCCAAATTCATTGTTCTCTAATCTCTATGTACCGGTTTCCGAGAAGTGCTTAGACATAATGAGAAATATCCACAGAGCTTATGTAAATCCCGACAAGAAAATATCCACCAATCTCGATGGTTTACTCCGAGCATTGCTTGGTTATCTCATGGCAACTGTCATACGCTCAATACAGACCAATAACAGAAGATACAAAAGCAGTGCTGCATTTCATGTAGCTACTGAAAATGATCTGCAGAATTGGGAAAAACAACTAATAGACCACATCCTCGATAAGATTAAAACCGAACACACTAATAATCTCAATTCGTATTCAACATCTGCTTTTGCTTCCGAGTTTGATAGCTTGTACGATGATTTCAAGGATTCAACTGACAAGGCAAACAAATTAGGAAAACGAAATCTGGACGGGTCGTATACCCGGACGAATCTGACACTTCCAACAAAAAAAGAGATTTGGGATGGATTAGGCATGATATTTGATGATGAAGATATAACCATTCAACTTGTAAATAATACACAAGTCCAGACGGGTCAGACATTCCCTCCGTTTCTAAACCCCAAAACGGGCCAGTTGAAGCTTACATCGAAAGCGAACATCTTTATAGGAGGATTAATGCTCGATAGGGGCATCACAATTGACAATATGCTATGCTTCTTCTACGGCAGAGACCCAAAAACGGCTCAACAAGATACTGTGTTACAGCACGCTCGTTTTTATGGGGCACGAAGTATAGAGGATATGACTGTAACCCGTCTATATACAAGTGATAAAATCTACGACAACCTGGTCCAGATTCATGACCTCGATGAATTTGTTAGAAGTTGGTTCAAAAGCGGCAAATACAGGGAAGGCAACGCTATACCGGTGGCAACCGCAAGTGGCATAAAACCTTGCGGAAATGCGAAAACACTCGTTTCTGAGACTTATGTGCTGGCTCCCGGAAAGCGCTTTCTTCCTAAGGGCATGATTATCAAGCGTGGGACCTTCTCTAATATTGAAAGTCTGATTAACAATGCCATTAAGAATTCATTGCAGAGCGATGGAGGCTTTATCAAGATTCCTCTTGATAAAGCCCTTGACATCATGAATAGTATCCGAGAATCATATGTGTACAAACGTAACGATAATATCGAAAGGAAACGAGATATGTCGGATGTCATGTCGGCACTTGAAATATGCGGACGCCATGGAAATGGAGAGGTATGGTTACTTCTTCGTAACGATCGCGAGATGTCAAGATTACGCGGTGATGGATCGGGATGGAGTGATGCCCCGGATGATGGTAGAACTGATACAGCTCCATCTAAACGGCAAGCGGTAGATTGTCCGGTTTTAATGCTTTTAGGGCAGAAAGGGAAAAAATCGCAAGGATGGGAAAATGGCGAACCGTTTTATTGGCCAGTTGTAATGGTACAGAAGAATATGCCAAGATCCATCTTTCCCTCAGCTTTACGCAATTAAATCTTGTTAAGATTATTACGTATATTATACATAATTTTAGTTTCGTCTGATGAACTAGCGAAACTAAAATAATTAACGCAATCTACAAAACGTAATATGTCTGAATTTATTACAGATAGTCCGGAGTTAGGATGCTATTGGCACTTCGCACCTCAGGAGGGAGGTCGTGAAGATGGCCCCAATGATGCCATGATGCAAAACTTTCGCGGAAAACCTTATTCTGCGCTTGTGCGTGAAGCAGTGCAAAACTCACTTGATGCAGTGCTTGACACATCGCAACCTGTGAGAGTTGAAATCACCTTTTCAAGCCTTAATGCTCGCAACTTTACAAACTTCTTTAATCTGCGTGAACATATTATAGAATGTCGCGATTACTTCAGCTGGCAGGAGAAGGCTGTCGCTCTCTATGACTCGATGGCCGAATGTTTCTCGAAAGATTTAAGAGGTAGTAAGATTGGATATATTAAAGTTTCTGATTTCAATACCAAAGGTATGGAATACGATCCTAATTCATCCCAATCTCATTTCTACGCCTTCGCGCGTGCTGCCGGTGTCAGCTCGAAAGTTGACCAGCAGAGCGGAGGCTCTTTTGGTTTCGGCAAATCGGCTTACTTTCAGTTGTCGCCTATTGGCACCATTTTTATTTCCTCTCTTACTCATACCGGACTACACGCTTTTGAGGGTGTATCATGGTTGTGTTCTCATAGATTCAATGGTGTAAAAGTTAGTTCGGTAGGATACTATGACAATAATCAAGGTCAACCTATTACCGATATTGAGCACATTCCTGCTCGTTTCAGGCGTGACGAATCAGGCACTTCTTTCTACATTCTCGGCTTCAAAGAATCTCTGAAGCAGCAAGCTACTGAAGAAATGATTGACGAAGCCTTGAAAAGCTTTTGGTATGCCATTTATTCAAACCACCTCATCATTAAAATCGGAGAACATGAAATTACGGCAGACAACCTTGACAGATATATGCTTGAGAGGTTTCCTGACGAAATTGACAATTCAGCTAAAGGCGGATATTTGAAACCTCGTCCTTACTACCTTGCAGTGCGCGAAGCAGGTGTTTCTCCTAAGGCGAAGGCTTTCACTGAAAACTTACCTATCTTAGGAGAATGCACACTTTATCTCATTAAATCAGATACACCCAAAGATAAAATCATCTATATGCGCCGACCTTTAATGCTCGTTTACGGCAAACGCACGCAAACGAGCTATGGCGTGTTTGGAACTTTCGTTTGCGCAAATCCGGTAGGTGATAAAATTCTCCAATCTCTGGAAAATCCGGCCCACGATGAATGGAAGCCCACGAATTGGCGCGATAGCAATAATCGTATAAAGGAAGAAGGCAACAATGCAATGAAGGAAATCCACGATTTCATCATGCGTTGCTTTTCATCATTGTTCTCTAACGCTGAAGATACGGCGTTAGAGATTACCGGCCTTGATGAATTGCTTTACATACCTGAGGATCTTATCGCTGACGATGAGGACAAAGACCATGCTGTTGGTAACCCTACCGGTTTTGTTAAGGACGAGGGTGTCTCTCTTACCACCGATATTCTTGACAAACAGGGCAAGCAGAAAGATGAGTCCGACACTTCAAATGTCGGTTCTGTCAAAATCATTGAGGTTGGTTCTTCCGATGAAACCGATGAAGAACCGGATGATCCTGACGGAATCACCGCTGGTGTAGGTGGCCATAAAAGAAAGAAGTCTCGTTCCAAGGGAGGGAAACCAACTGCCGGCGATAGTTTCAAGGAAACAAAAATACAAAATCCAAATGGTACATATAAAGTGTATCTGCCGGTACGTTTCCGTGTTGCTGCTCAAAATGAAGATGGCAAAAATTATCATATCCTTATTATCCATTGTGATCGTGACGTGATTGACGGCGAACTTGAACTTATCACTATTGGTGAGCAAACCGATGATGTTGTAGACATTGAATCTACAGACAATGGCACTATTCGCGATAACCTTCTTACGGATGTTGTTCTTGAAGAAGGACGCAACATCGTAAAGGTATTGTTTAAGGATAATATGCGACATGCAATTAAACTGAAAGCTTATGAAAATCAATAATCTTTCTTTTCCATATCCTGTACTTGGCATCGGAGACGACGTCCAACCTCGTCCCAGTATTCTCCGTGCCGATATTTCAAAAACGGCACGGACATTCAAGTTTGACGTCGACCTGGATATGCAGAACAAAGATATCGCTGCTCATATAGCCAATGGTAACGCCAAATATGCCTGCGAAGTCGAGTGTAGTGGCACTCTTTTCAGAAAATGTTATTTTTCAGATGAGCCGCATTTTCATCTTGAGCTTAACCGCACCGCACTTGCCGGACGCGTAACTTTCCAAGTCTCTGTCGTTGTTATCAAACCAATAAAGGGTTACTACAACTCAGACTTTCATGAGGATTATTCCGGTTTCTACTTCGACCTTGAACCCGGAGATTTGCTTGCGTTCATCGGACAATTCAACTACGATGCCGACATCAAATATGATAAACTTCGCTCTGTCGGCTCGTTTATGCAGATTACCGAGGGTAAAATGGAGAAGATGCCCAAATTCGACCTCGGTGGAGATAAAATTAATATTAAGTTGCCAACAGCTATGTACAATCAATACAAAGAGTCGATACTTGGCAACAGACAGTTTTCAACCATAATACATTCCTCTCTCGTTTTCAACGCTCTCGTTACGGCATTACTTTATGTCAACGATAATGCCGAGACCCTTTGGGCAAGAACATTGAGATACCGTATTGATAATTCGCCCGAGCTTGAGCCATTTCGCTCTACGCTTGATGATCAGGATGCAGAAGAAGTGATGAAACTTGCTCAAGAGCTTCTGATGAACCCCTATAAGCGACTGTTTGAATCTCTCCCCGGAATTTTGGATCAAGAAGATGACGATTAACGACTATGCTACTACAACGTACTTTCAAAAAAAACTATACTGAGGCTCTGCTTGATGCGGTGCGCAATGGCCAGAACTTAGATAAATACGCCGGCGATCATTTTGTCTACGACCAAGACCAAGTGGTAATGATCCCATCTCTTCCTTATCCTGAAGGATTAATTGACAAAATGATTCCCACCCCTCAAGCGGATTGCGAATCAGCGATTGCTCTTTATGAAGCTTTTGCTGATTTGACCCCACTCCAAGCTGCAGATAAATCATTTTGGACTTACTTAACCCATGTAGATTTATTCAACTATGTGCAAGCCCGCTTTCCAAAAGTCAAAGAACCTGGATTCAATAATATTATGTATGTCGTTGATCACTGGTTCTGTGGGGCCGATTGGTATTGGCGTCATCCTCTCGCATCATTATGGTGGTTCGTACATCAAACAATCGATGAAACGAACAAAGAGAATAAGTATAAATATACTAGATTTTTCTTTTCAAGTTTTGGATTCCGAACTAACTTTGCGAAGTATTCTATAGCACGACATAAAGAGGCCGTATTTGGCTACTTCGATTTTCTCATGGAAAATCCCGATGTTTCAACCCAGAACCTCAGACCTCGCAACCTGTTCATGACAAAGCATCTAAATAAAATGGGAGGAACTAGATTATTATCTATGCTCCCACGTGAGGCTTTTAAAGAGGAACTTACTCGAATCAAACCTCAAATATTGGAAGTAACATATGCTTCTGCAAAAGAGGAGGCAGACGAAATAGCAGAGGCTGCAATGTTTGAATCGTAAGACTTGAGCTCTTATATACCTTCGGAGAAGTTAATAGAAACTTTGAAATATGAGTCCTAAATTAAGATATGTACTGTTTAAATAGAGTTATTTTCCAAACCACTGGCAGGTGAAGATTGTGAATCTTCACCTGCCAGTGGTTTGGAAATGTCGGGGGATTTTTGTATCTTTGTATGTTTTTCCCGTTGTCGGGATTGGCCGCCGGTGAGGCGGCGTAATTTGAAAGAAATCTTATTTCGTCAAGACAATGTCAACTCTCTCTTCCAAAGCCGAACAAAATATAATCATCAAGGGTGCGAAGGTCAACAATCTCAAGGATGTCGACGTCGAAATCCCCCGCGGCGAGCTGGTGGTAATCACCGGTGTGTCGGGGTCGGGCAAGTCGTCGCTCGCTTTCGACACTCTCTATGCCGAGGGTCAGCGACGTTATGTCGAGAGCCTCAGCAGCTATGCCCGCCAGTTTATGGGCAAGATGCCCAAGCCGGAGTGTTTCGCTATTCTCGGTCTGCCGCCAGCCATCGCTATCGAGCAGAAGGTGAACACGCGCAACCCGCGAAGCACCGTGGGCACTTCAACCGAAATCTACGACTACCTGCGTCTGCTTTTCGGGCGCGTGGGGCGCACCTTTTCGCCCGTGTCGGGCTGCGAGGTGAAGAAACACACCGTCGAGGATGTCATAGCGGCAGCCACTGCCCACCGCGGGGGCACGCGCATGGCTGTGCTCGCGCCGGTCATCGTGCCCGACGGGCGCCGTCTCGACGAGCAGCTCGACGTGTTGCTCAAGGCCGGCTATGCCCGCGTCATGACTCACGACGGCAGCTTTGAAGCGCTCGAAGACGCGGCCGTAGAGGCTCGCGAGGGGCGCTTGCAACCCGAAGGTCTCTGGCTGGTGGTAGACCGTCTGGCCGTGGCTCATTCGGGCGACGAGCTGTCACGTCTGGCCGACTCGGCCGAAACCGCATTCTTCGAGGGGCGCGACCGCATGCGTCTGATGTTCTGGGCCGAAGACGGCTCGACCGAGACCGCCGACTTCTCGAAAGCGTTCGAGGCCGATGGCATGACCTTCGAGGTGCCGTCGGACATGATGTTCAACTTCAACAATCCTGTCGGAGCCTGTCCAGAGTGTGGCGGCTTCGGCAAGGTGCTCGGCATCGACGAGGCTCTCGTGGTGCCCAACCCCCGCCTGTCGGTCTACGACGACGCTGTCGTGGCGTGGCGCGGCGAGAAGATGAGCGAATGGAAGACGGCCTTCATCCACGCCGCCGCTCAGCTCGACTTCCCCATCCACAAACCCTACATCGACCTCACGGATGCTGAGCGCTCGCTGCTGTGGCACGGCCCGTCGGCCGAGGTCACGGCGCGCCTCAAGCTGCCCTACGGCGACTTTCCGTCGATTGACCGCTTCTTCCGCATGGTCGACGAAAACCAATACAAAATCCAATACCGCGTCATGAAGGCGCGCTATCAGGGCAAGACCCTCTGCCCCGTGTGTCACGGCTCGCGCCTCAAGCCCTCGGCCTCCTACGTCAAGGTGGCCGGGAAGACCATCGGCGAACTGGTCAGGATGCCCGTGCGCGACCTTGCGGCGTTTTTCGATACCCTCACCCTCGAAGGGGCCGACGCACGCATCGCTCGCCGTCTGCTCGCCGAAATCCGCAACCGTCTGGCCTACCTCGTAGAAGTGGGCCTCGGCTACCTCACCCTCGACCGCCTGAGCAATTCGCTCTCGGGCGGCGAGAGCCAGCGCATCAATCTGGCCACTCAGCTCGGCAGCAGCCTCGTAGGGTCGCTCTACATCCTCGACGAGCCTTCCATCGGGCTGCATCAGCGCGACACCGACCGCCTCATCGCCGTGCTCAAGAAGCTGCGCGACCTGGGCAACACGGTGGTGGTCGTGGAGCACGACGAAGACATCATGCGCAGCTCCGACTGGCTCATCGACGTCGGGCCCGACGCCGGACGCCTCGGGGGCGAAATCGTGTTCAGCGGACGCCCCGCGCTCATCGGTCAGGCGGCCGACTCGCCCGAAGCCCGGCGCAGCTACACGGCCCGCTATCTGGCCGGCGAGCTGTCAATCCCCGTGCCCAAGACCCGACGCAAGTGGCGCGACTACATCGAGGTGGTGGGCGCCCGCGAGCACAACCTCAAAGACATCGACGTCAAGTTTCCGCTCGGCGTCATGACGGTGGTCACCGGCGTGTCAGGCTCGGGCAAATCCACCCTCGTGCGCGACATCCTCTTCCGCGCTCTCAACCGCAGGCTCGGCAACCCCGGCGACGCCCCCGCCGCCTATCGCGACCTGCGCGGCGACATCACGCGAATACGCAACGTCGAGTTTGTCGACCAAAACCCCATCGGCAAATCCACGCGCTCCAACCCCGCCACCTACCTCAAGGCCTTCGAGGAAATCCGCAAACTCTTTGCCTCGACCCAAGGAGCCAAACAGATGGGCTTCACCGCCGGCGACTTCTCGTTCAACTCTGAGGGAGGCCGCTGCGAGGTGTGCAAGGGCGAGGGCGTCATCAACATCGAAATGCAGTTCATGGCCGACATCACCATCCCTTGCGACGAGTGTGGCGGCCGCCGCTACCAAAAGGAAATCCTCGACATCGAATATCGCGGCAAGAACATCTACGACATCCTCGAAATGACCATCGACGGGGCCATCGCATTCTTCTCAGAGACCGACGGCGCGCAGGAGAAGCGCATCGTCAAGCGTCTGCGACCCCTCGCCGACGTAGGCCTCGGCTACATCAAGGTGGGGCAAAACTCGTCGTCGCTCTCGGGCGGCGAAAACCAGCGCGTCAAGCTCGCGTCATTCTTTGCCGACGAGGCCAAGGAGCCCACTCTCTACATCTTCGACGAGCCTACCACCGGACTCCACTTCAACGACATCGCCACGCTCATGAAGTCGTTCGACCGCCTCATCGCCATGGGCCACTCGGTGCTAATCATCGAGCACAACATGGACGTCATCAAGTGTGCCGACCACATCATCGACATCGGTCCTGAAGGGGGCGACGCCGGAGGCACCGTCGTGGCCGTAGGCACCCCCGAAGAGATTGCCGCCTGCCCCGAAAGCTACACCGGCCGCTTCCTGCGCGACAAGCTCCCCGCTCTCAAGGCCTGAAAAGCAAAAGTATCCGTAAAATCATCAAACCCCTCATAGATTATGGCAAAAATTGGCGACCGCGTCCGCTTCCTCCACTCCGTAGGCGGCGGCATCATCCGACGCATCGAAGGCTCCGTGGCCTACGTCGACGACGACGGTTTTGAAATACCCACCCTCATCAAGGAATGTGTCGTCGTGGCTCCCGCCGCAGAGACCGTCGAACGCATATCCGTAGCCGCAGAAAAGGCCACAGTCGTCGGCCCCGGAGCACAGGCTCCCGCGACCCACGACGCGACCCCCGACGAACCCGCCTTCGAGGAAACTCCCGGCGGCGACCGCCTCAACGTGGTGCTCGCCTGGGAACCCCTCGACTCGCGACACCTCTCGACCACAGAGTTTGACACCTACCTCGTCAACGACTCAAACTACTACCTCTACTTCGTCTACGCCACACGCCCCAACGAAGACGCCCGCTGGACCACCCGCCACGCCGGCGTCGTCGAGCCGGGCATACAGGTGTTTGTCGACCGCATCTCCCCCGCCGACCTCCCCACCATGGACCGCGTCAGCGTGCAGCTCATCGCCTTCAAGAAAGACCGCCCCTTCGAAGCCAAGAACCCCGTGGCCATCGACCTCCCCCTCGACACCACCAAATTCTTCCGCCTCCACTGCTTCCGCCCCAACGTCTACTTCGACAACGACGTCATAGCCATCGACCTCATCAAAGACGACCGCCCCCACGTGCGCGCCGTCATCGACTCGTCGCGCCTCGAAGAAGGCATCCGCGCCAAGCGCGCCGTCGACCGCCCCACACGCCGCCCCGTCGAAAAGCGCTCCCTCCCCTCTCAGGCCGAGGCCGCACGCCGCGCCGGAGTGCTCGAAATCGACCTCCACATCGACAGCCTCGTCGACACCACCGCAGGCCTCTCCAACGCCGACATGCTCAACCTCCAGGTAGACAAATTCCGCGAAGTCATGGACGCCAACCTCCGCAACCGAGGCCTCAAAATCGTCTTCATCCACGGCAAAGGCGAAGGCGTGCTCCGCCAGGCCATCATGAAAGAACTGCGCCACCGCTACAAAGGCCATCAGGTGCAGGACGCCTCATTCCGCGAATACGGCTTCGGAGCCACTCAAGTCACCATCTGACCCACACAATGATACTCTGCTTCTCAGGCACAGGCAACTCCATCCAGGCAGCACGCCTCCTCGGCGAGCACCTCTGCCTCGAGGTAGTTCCCCTGCCCCTCGACCCCTTGCACGAAGAGGCCGTAGCCGCGGCCGACACCATCGTATGGGTATGCCCCGTCTACTCGTGGGGCGTGCCCCCCGTGGTGCTCGACGCCATCTCGCGCCTCCCCATCGCCCCCGGCTCACGCCACCACCTCGTGGCCACCTGCGGCGACGACTCCGGCCTCACCGACCGCATGTTTCGCCGCGCCATAGCCGCCCGAAGCGCCTCCTCCGGAGTCGTCGCCACGGTCATCATGCCAAACAACTACGTCACCTTCCCCGGCTTCGACATCGACTCCCCCGAGCTCGCCGCCTCCAAACTCGCCGCAGTCCCCGCACGCATCGCCGAGGTGGCCTCCCTCATCGCCGCAGGCTCAACCGACACATCCGTCACGCGCGGCTCATTCCCACGCTTCAAGACCTCGGTCATCTACCCCTGGTTTGTCGGCCACGCCATGTCGCCGCGCCCCTTCCGCACCACCGACACCTGCACCTCCTGCGGCCTCTGCGCCTCCACCTGCCCCACCCGCAACATCGCCATGACCCTCCCCCCCGGCGCCGACGCCGCAGCCCGACCCCGACCCTCCTGGGGCGACAACTGCGCCTTCTGCCTGCGATGCTACCACATCTGCCCCCACCACGCCATAGCCCACGGACGCACCACACGCTCCAAAGGCCAATACCTCAACCCGACGCTCTTCGCCAATCTCAAGTGGCTTAAAAAAAGTTAAAGCTATTGCATTTCCCTACAGAAAACAGTAACTTTGCAAACTCATACACACAACACCACGGGGCTGACTGGCTTTGACAGCGTGTAGAAGTGGTGAGCAAGCATGCAGAGCAATGATGGCTACGCTCTTTAATCTGAGACATCAAAAATTCAAATGGCGAAAACAACTACGCTCTCGCTGCCTAATTGAAGAACAGTAGATTAGCTTTATCGCCGCAACAGTTGCGGCGACGAGACATCACCCGATTGTCCTTTTCCCGAGACGGATCGACAAGGTGGTGCAGGTAAATCGGGAATTTGGCGCCGAAAGCCTCGAAAAGCGCCGAGACTTTTAGAGGATAAGGAAAAGATTGGTGGTCTCATGCCTGTCTTTTCTCGAAAACCAACTTGAGAATAAGCATGTAGAAACCTCATTAGTTCCGCGTTTGGACGAGGGTTCAAACCCCTCCAGCTCCACAATCGAAAGCTCGCCGCAAGGCGGGCTTTTGTTGTATCGGAGCGCCGAGGGGATTGAACCAAACCGGAGTAAATTATACCCCTACGGGTATTAGAATAAAAGGATTCCTATATTTTATACCCTTTAAGGTGTAAATTGAGAGATTGTTTTTATCTTTGCACCCTAAAAGGTATAATATGACTAAATTGGCGAAATATATAAAGGCTAAGCGCAAGGAATTTGGGCTTACACAGGTTGACTTATCTCAGAAATCCGGGGTAGGACTTCGCTTTGTGCGTGAAATGGAACAAGGGAAGGGAACGCTCCGTTTGGATAAAGTCAATCAGGTTCTTGCACTGTTTGGCGCGGAAATGACACCAACCAAAGTTTCTGAAAATCAATAACGGTAATATTTAAGATTATCTTAAAGAGATTAGATAAGAAAGGAGGCAGTAATGAGGACACGAGAAGAAATTATATCTAAGTTGAATGCACATTCAAGCGACATCCCTTCGAAGTGGAGGGAGAAGGCTGAGTGGCGTAATGCAAATAAGTCGTGGCTTAGATATTCGCAACGTATCGCCATGATGATGCTCGACAAAATGGAAGAGCTTGGATTAACGCAGAAAGCCTTGGCTGAGCGTATGGGTTGTCCTCAGCACTATGTTTCAAGAGTTTTGAAAGGAACTGAGAACCTTTCCATTGAGACCATTTCAAAAATTGAGTCGGCTCTTAAACTTGAAATTCTTGAACCGGCAATCGGCAGCTGAACTGTCGAATATTTGGAGGTGTTATACAAATGCACTATCTTTGCACTACAAAAAGGTATAATTATGAATACAGCATCAGTAACACGAAAACAGACTTCGTTTCGATTAAGTGAGAGCTTACTTGAGCGTCTCCGGATAGAGGCTACGAAACACAACCGCAGTCTAAACAATCTTGTTGAGAGTGTGCTGCTCGCTTTTGTCTCAGAAAAGCCGAATAAGACAACCCTCGCTGCGATGAAGGAAGCCGAGACGTCTGACAATTTAGAGACGCTCGACCTCTCAAACTTCCGCAACTTCGTTGATTCTTTATGAAGACTCTGAAGATTACCACCCAATTTAAGAAGGATCTCAAACGATATAAAAATCGGCCTAACGTTATTGAGAAATTGGAGTTGGTTCTTGGTTTGCTTCAAAATGAATTGCCCATACCTGAGGAAAACAAGCCTCATCCACTGACGGGCAATTATCGCGGACACATGGAATGCCATGTGGAAAACGACACATTACTGATATGGTGGGATAAGGAATCCGACATAATCAAGTTGGTGAGATTCGGCACACATTCAGAATTGTTTTGAAGGAAAGTCGCAGTGCATTTAACAGTTTGGAAACGAATAGTTAAAATGCCCCCTCGGTCTTGTGAGACATACGGAAATTTTATCATTACACATTCCGGAATGCTTTTAAAATTTTCGTATCTTTGCAGTTGCTAAGTAAGTCTTAATAATCAGGCCTGATATGAAGCAGATCAAATACCCGTTAGGAATACAGACATTCGATAAAATGATTAACGGCAATTATCTGTATGTGGATAAGACCGATTTGGTGTACGATATTGCCAATAGATATACGTATGTCTTTCTAAGCCGTCCGAGGCGGTTTGGAAAGAGTCTGCTTACGTCTACTTTCGAGGCCTATTTCAGTGGACGAAAAGAGCTGTTCAAAGGGCTTGCCATGGAGCACCTCGAAAATGACTGGCATTCATATCCTGTCTTCAGGTTTGACTTAAGCGGCAATACTTTCAACGAACCTTCCCGTCTGATTGAGCATATCCGGAGTTATCTGGACGAATTCGAAAAGGCTTATTCCATCCGCACGAAAGGAGATATCTCGGTGAGATTCAGGGAGCTTATCAGAGATGTGTCCCGGAAGTTCAACAGCAAGGTGGTCATTCTGATTGATGAGTATGACAAACCTCTGTTGGATTCGCTCCATCTATCCTCACTGCATGAAAATATCAAGGATGAACTTCGCGGGTTTTATTCGGTCATCAAGGCTTCCGACCAATACATCAGATTTGCAATGCTGACCGGCATAACGAAGTTTGGGAAGGTGTCGATATTCAGCGGCATGAACAATCTGAAAGACATCTCCCTCGTGCCGCGTTACAATACGATATGCGGCATATCGGAATCTGAATTCCTCCGTGATTTTCCGGCGTCCGTCACTTCGTATGCCGCCGAACATGACATTTCGGAGGAGAAGACTCGCAATGACTTCCGGGAAATGTATGACGGATATCGCTTCGCGGCGCGGGGAGAGGGGGTCTACAATCCCTACAGTGTCATCAACGCTTTCGATGAAAACGAACTTAAGAACTTCTGGTTTGACACCGGCACCTCTTCGTTTCTTGTACGTCTGATAGAGAGCAATTCCTACCGCCTCGATAGTCTGGAGGGTCAGAGAAGAAAGGAAGCGCAGCTTAACGACATTACTGATGCGGGTGACGCCGTCATTCCTCTCCTTTTCCAGTCGGGCTATCTGAGCATAAAGGATTATGACCGGGATAGCCTTGAATACACTCTCGGTTTCCCGAACAAGGAGGTCAGGCGTTCGTTCTGGGAGTCGCTGTCAAACCACTTTTTCAAAGGTCTTGACGGCAATCCCGCCTTCAATCTCAGGGTTTGCCTGAGATATGTCGAAGAGGGGCGTCCTGACGACTTCATGCAAAGTATGAGAAGCCTCTTCGCCGACACTCATTCAGAAGCGGAGAGGAACAAGGAGATTCATTTCCAGAACATGATGGCTATTGCGGCAAAGATGATGGGGCTCACTGTCAGAACGGAAATTCATTCTGCGAAGGGTCGTTGCGACATGCAGATATTTACTTCGGGATACGTCTACGTGTTTGAGTTCAAAATCGACGGCTCCGCACAGGAGGCGATGAATCAGATTGAGGCGATGAAGTATGGTGTTCCGTTTGAGGCTGATTCAAGGACGGTCTTCCTCATCGGGGCCAATTTCTCGACAGAGACTCGTACGCTTGACGGCTGGATGATAAAGAGGATGTAGCGCTTGCTCTCATTATCGTCCGCACGCGGGGGACGCCTCGCATTTCTTGGCCGGGGATGAACGAATTTCCTTCTTCATTCGTTACTTTTTTCGGAGCGCGCTGTGATATTGAGGCTCGCTCATAGAAATTCTCACAAACGAAGAAATGAAGAAAAGTCTTATTGCAATGGCCATCATCACATTCAGTCTCGGCATCACCGAGTTTGGGATGATGGGAATACTCGAAGATGTGGCCGACGGGCTCGGCATCTCGGTGGTCAAGGCCGGGCATTTCATCACTGCCTATTCGGCGGGAGTGGCCGTTGGCGCCCCGATGCTCGTGTTCTTGCGCAAGTGGCCGCTGAAGAGGCTGCTGCTCATGTTTGTATCGGTGATTTTCATCGGCAATCTGTGTGCGGCTCTCTCTCCGGGCTACCTGACGCTGCTCATCTCGCGCTTTGTTTCCGGTCTGCCCCACGGGGCGTTTTTCGGCGCGGCGGCCATCGTGGCCGAGCGGCTCGCGCCCGAGGGCCGCAAGGCGGGGGCTGTGGCCGTGGTATTGAGCGGTATGCCCGTGGCCAACATGGTGGGAGTGCCGCTGGTGACGTTTCTCTCCAACACGTTCGACTGGCGCGTCACTTTTGGTCTCGTGGCGGTGAGCGCGTTGATTGGTCTCGTGGCCATCAAATGCTACCTCCCGACTCTGGCGCCTCTGCCCGACACTGGCCTCAAGGGGCAGTTTCACTTTCTCAAACGCCCCGGGCCTTGGCTGGTCTATGCCGGAGTGTTCTTCGGCCAGGCGTCGGTCTACTGCTGGCTGAGCTACATTTCGCCCATGATGACGCAGGTGACCGGGTTCTCGCTGTCGTCGATGACGTGGATTATGGTGGCCGTGGGGTTTGGCATGGTCGTGGGCAACGGTGTGGCGGGCAAATTGTCCGACCGCTATCCCGCCGCGCTCGTCACATGCGTCGTGGCCGCCGCCCTCGTGGCTATTATGCCGGCCATCTATTTCTGCGCTCCTTTCAAAATCCCCTCGGTGGTGTTTGCGTTCGTGGCTCCCGCCTGTCTGTTCGGCATCGGCGGCCCTCTGCAATACCTCATCGTGCGCTACGCCAAGGGGGGCGAGATGCTCGGAGGCGCCGGCATACAGATTGCCTTCAACGTGTCTAACGCTATTTCCGCCTCGCTGGGCGGCATCGTGATACGTCAGGGCTTCGGATATGCCGCGCCGGCATTGGCGGGTGTCCCGTTGGCCCTGATTGGCGCCATAGCCCTCTTCGTGCTCTATAAGAAATATCCCGCTCCGGCCGCCTGAGCCCTCTCCGTCTTCGCTGCATCTGCTTTTTAGCACGCGGCTTTCGCGGAAATGTCGGCAATTCTTCGTAACTTTGCATCCTAAACTTAAGAAAATTATGAAACTTTGGAGCAAGGGCTTTGAGCCTGACAAATTGATAGAAGAATTTACCGTCGGTCAAGACCGCGAGCTCGACCTGCGTCTGGCGCGCTACGATGTGCAGGGCTCGATGGCCCACATCCGTATGCTCGAAAGCATCGGGCTGCTCACCGCCGATGAGCTCGACGTGCTGCTCAAGGCGCTCGCCGAGATTGCCGACCAAATCGAAAAGGGCGATTTCACCATCGAGCCGGGTGTCGAAGATGTCCATTCGCAGGTGGAATTCCTCCTAACCGAACGCCTCGGCGACATCGGCAAGAAAATCCACTCCGGTCGCTCGCGCAACGACCAGGTGCTCGTCGACCTCAAGCTGTTCATGCGCGACGAGCTGCGCCATCTGGCTCAGGCCATGGAGCGACTCTTCACACGCCTCCAGACCCTCAGCGAGCAATACAAGGATGTCCTCATGCCCGGCTACACCCATCTGCAGGTGGCCATGCCCTCGTCGTTCGGCCTCTGGTTTGGAGCCTACGCCGAGAGCCTCGCCGACGACCTCCGCATCGTGGCCGCCGCCTACGACACCGCCAATCAGAACCCCCTCGGCTCGGCTGCCGGCTATGGCTCGTCGTTCCCCCTCGACCGCGAGATGACCACGCGCCTGCTCGGCTTTGCCACCCTCCACTACAACGTCGTGGCCGCCCAGATGAGCCGCGGCAAGACCGAACGCGCCGTCGGCATGGCCATCTCCGCCGTGGCCTCCACTCTGGCCCACCTGGCCATGGATGTCTGCATGTGGATGTGTCAGAATTTCGGTTTCGTCTCTTTCCCCGACGAACTCACCACCGGCTCTTCCATCATGCCCCACAAGAAGAACCCCGACGTCTTCGAAATCATGCGCGGCAAGTGCAACCGCCTCCAGAGCGTGCCTAACGAAATCGCCCTCCTGACGGCCAACCTCCCCCTCGGCTACAACCGCGACCTCCAGCTCCTCAAAGACATCACCTTTCCCGCCACAACCACTCTCATCGAGTGTCTCGACATGGCCGACTTCATGCTTCAGCACATCCGCGTCAACCCCGACATCATCTCCGACCCTCGCTACGACTACCTCTTCACCGTCGAGGAGGTCAACCGCCTCGTGCTCGCAGGCATGCCCTTCCGCGAAGCCTACAAGAAGGTGGGGCTCGAAGTGCAGAACGGCACCTACCGCCCCCTCCGCGCCGTCTCTCACACCCACATCGGCTCAATCTCCAACCTCGCCACCGAACGCATCGCCGAGAAATTCCACACCATCCTCAAGCAAATCCTCGACTGACCCCTTCGATACCTCTATGCCGGGAGCCCCGACCCATTAAGTCGGCTCCCGGCATCAAATCAACTATCCCTACCGCCATGAAAACCCTTTTCATATCTACGATGCTTCTCCTCGGAAGCACCCTCGGCCACGCCGCCATTCACAACGTCAAAGACTACGGTGCCGTCGGCGACGGCCTCGCGCTCGACTCTCCCGCCATCAACCGCGCCATCGAAGCCGCCGCAGCCCAAGGCGGTGGCGAAGTGTTCCTCCCCGCCGGCACATACCTCAGCGGCAGCATTCGCCTCAAATCAAACATATGCCTCAACCTCTCGGCCGGATGCACCATACTCGCCGCACCCCCCGAAATGAACGCCTACGACCCCAGCGAATCGTTCGGCGGCTTCCCCGAATATCAGGACGGCGGTCACACCTATTTCCACAACTCGCTCATCTGGGCCGAAGACGCCACCAACGTCAGCATCACGGGCCACGGCCTGATTGACGGCCAAGGCCTCACCCGACGCGACACCGAGCGCGCCGGCAACCTCCAGGGCGGCTCAATCGGCACCGGCGACAAGGCCATCGCCCTCAAACTCTGTCGCGGCATCACCATACGCGACATCACCATCGCCCGCGGCGGACACTTCGCCATAATCGTCACCGGATGCCAGCGAGGCACAATCGAAAACGTCACCATCGACACCAACCGCGACGGCATCGACATCGACTGCTGCAAATACCTCTCCGTATCAAACTGCCGCGTCAACACCCCCCACGACGACGCAATCGTCCTCAAAAGCTCCTACGCCCTCAAACGCCCCGTAGCCTGCGAACACATCACCGTCACCAACTGCCAGGTGACAGGCTTCAAAGAAGGCACATTCCTCGACGGAACATACATCCCCGAACAAGTCAACTGGGTGTGCGGACGCTTCAAACTCGGCACCGAATCAAACGGCGGATACCGCGACATAACACTCTCCAACTGCACATTCCACTACTCAAGCGGACTCGCCTTCGAAGAAGTCGACCAAGGCATCATGGAAAACATCACCGTCTCCAACGTCACCATGAACCACGTCCACCACTACCCCATCTACATCACCACAGGATGCCGCAACCGTGGCCCCAAAGACGTCACCACACCCTCCACAGCCGCAAACATATCAATCTCCAACGTCACAGCCCTCGACTGCGACTCACTCTGCTCCATCATCATCACCGGAATGCCCGACGCACCAATCCGCAACGTAAGCCTCTCCAACATCCGGCTCGAATTTCAAGGCGGCGGCGCCCGCACCCTCGCCGACAAAGACTACCGCGAACAATCCACCAACTACCCCGAACCCAAATTTGCCGGACAGACGCCCGCCTACGGCCTCTACGCACGCCACGTCGACTCACTCCGCGCCACCGACCTCACCTTCACCTGCCAGCGCCCCGAATTCCGCCCCGCCGTCCTCCTCGACGACGTCCACCACGCCCTCCTGCGCGACATCTCAGCCCCCGTCGCCCCCGAC
>JAIDCC010000119.1 GCA_029056055.1 Duncaniella sp. | reverse complement strand
CGTCAGCCTTTTTGGAATGGTGCGGAGCTTTAGCGACGCCCCCCCACTGCATGCGTCCCCTCACCCCCTACACTCGAAAAAAACGGCTGCGCGTCCTCACGGATGCACAGCCGGCTTCACTTTATTATTTTTAACTAATATTGTTTCAGGGGCGAGTGATGTCTACCACGAAGAAAGCGTCTTGCACCGTGCCAAACATATCATTGACGTGGCCATCGCTTTCAAGCATCCACGTGTTGCCGGCGAGAAACCAACCATAATTCGAGCCATCGGTGAACTCGAATTTCAGATAGTCGCGCGTCACCCACAGCCGCTGACCTTTGTCAGCGCCCGCGACACGTACGCTTTCATAGTTAGTCTCCACGCTCTTGCGGGCCGTCACCACGCAGCAGTCGTAATTACCCCATTTGCTCTTGATGCAGCCAATCGAAGGCGACGTTTGTTTTGCTACCTTCGACATGTTTTTTGTGCGGTTAGCATATGTGTAGCCAAACGATTTCAGCATATCGGGGATATCATGGCATTCGGTGTAGGTTATTGCATTATGATACAGGAATCCCGCATCCTCGCCGATTTTGGCCAGCAGATGGGCCACCTCGTCAGTGGCATCAGGGCCGGGGAAAGGCCACATTTCCTTCCAATTGATTTCGAAATCGCCAATCTTCTCAGGGAAACGGTGGTAGGCCATCACTTCGGCCATCGCCACAGCCATGCTGCCGGCCGAAGGGGGCAACTTGCCGTCCTCGAGCAGCGGGCAATACTTATTGTAGGGGGCATATTCGCTCCAATGTGCCGTGGGCCACGACACGCTCGTCGACTTTTCGGTCAGCAATGTGCCGCAATCGGGCAGAATCGACCAAATCCTGTCGAAAGTTTCTTCCGAATAACTAAACTTGACATCAGAGGCATACAATACCGCCGTCTGCGGACAGCTTCCGGTGTCCGACAGACCCATCACTCGGTTCGGAGCAAGCGAATCGGCATCTACCACGGCATAGCCTCCCCTGTCGAACGTCACCACGTAGATACCGTAATCGTTCCATTTGTCGCCCTGCATCTCTATCGACTTCACATCGGCTGCCGACAGATTCATACCGAAAAACTTGTTGACGGCTTCCACAGCCGCCTTCGTGGCTTCTGTCTTACTGATTAGCCCGTTGCGGTTGAGTTCGGGCACCGCAGGAGTCGCGGGCTCATCGGGTGTCAGATTGGGCTCGTCGCTATCCGAGCACGCCGCCATGGCAAGCGTTGCCAAAGCTATAAGCGAAAGTCTGAACTTGCTCATATCATCTGAATTTTGATAGTTATTGATTGCACTGTTGACTTTTCAGGAAACTTACCTGTAAATGATTTTGCAAAGTAACGAATATTTGCGTAATATTCCAAATAATTAGTTATTTTTTTTTTAGATTGCGATTTTTTTTCGGATTGCATTACTTGAAATTACAAACTCTCATTCGAAGGGACCGCTGCCCGACGAACACCCCCACATCGTCAGTGCAGAGAAAGCAACCCCCGCCTTCGTCTCTCCCTCCGCGTCCGTGGGGTTTGTCTTTGGGTGGTTGCCTCGCCGCTTTCGCCCGCCACACCGCGTCAGCCTTTTTGGAGTGGCGCGGAGCTTTAGCGACGCCCTCGCCGCCTTTGATACCTCTGCCCTCGCCCATTTACGGATATGCCTTCGGCATGAAGTCTATGCCGTGCGCCCCCGCCCCCCTCGGGCATTTCGAAAATTGGGATTACCCCCGTCACGGCGGACGTGCCATTCAATACGTCGGAAGATGAAAACGGGCGAAAAAATACGCGACCATGTACGGACGTGCCTTTGGCTATAGTACATGACAATTTTTTGAGGGTGGGGAAGGTCTGGCGTGCGTTAAAGTTAGCTAAGAATTGGCTATTGAAACACAGGGACATAAGAAAAGTGGCTATTCGCTTTGTTGTATAAGTATATTATTCATTAGCTAAACAAAACGAATGCCACATGGATACTTTAACAACAATTCTCGACTCGGTTTGGATTAAAGACGATCTAAATCTTTCGCACAAAAAATTTACGCGCTCACTTATTAAGGCTCTTATCCTGACGCTCTCGGTCAACCTTATCAAACTCGCCCACATGGCATTTTTCAAGGCCAAGACCTTATCCACGGTGAGGAGAATCGAACGACTTCTCGCCATATCGATATTTAAAGAGAAAGCTATCGGAAAAGCTATCGTGAAGGCACTCCCTCCTCAAAAGAAATACATTCTGACAATGGACCGCACTGTATGGGAACTCGGTAAACGAGTCTACAACATCCTTGCCATAGGAATCTGTTACAACGGGATTTCAATTCCTATCCACTTCACTATGCTTGACAAACGCGGCGCCACAAATTTTGCCGAACAGAAGAAATTCATGGAAGATGTATTCACAATCATCCCCGCCGACAAGATAGCGTGCCTGGTGGCCGACAGGGAATTCGGTTATGTCAAATTCGTCAGTTGGCTCACCTCTCAAAAAATTCCTTATTGTTTGAGAATCAGAGAAAATAGTTATGTGACAGACACGTCGACCAACAAGAGTTGCAAGGTCAAGAACCTGTTGCATTCGCTCGCCGCCGGACAATCCGTAGTGCTCAATCACTCCTATCTGTTAAACAACAAACAGAAGATACGCATCTACGCCGTAAGACGCGCCGAGCATGACCGCGGCGAAGA
>JAIDCC010000118.1 GCA_029056055.1 Duncaniella sp. | reverse complement strand
TTGGGGGCGGCAGCGTCAGATGTTTATAAGAGACTGGCTCGGGGGGGAGGCAACCACCCGAAGACAAACCGCTTGGGACGCGGGCGCGGACGGGAATGAAAAACGGGAGCCGCTGCGGCGGCTCCCGGGGGTATGGAGGGGATGGATGAGGACGTGGGTTGTTCCGGACGTGGGTTGTTCCGGGCGGGGGTTATTCCATGAGCTTGCGGTAGCGGCGGCGCGGGGGCTCTTTGCCGTCGTTGCGGGCTTTCTTCCATTCTTCGAAGTCGGAGTAGGAGCCTTCGTAGAAGATTACCTTGCCGTCGCCTTCGAAAGAGAGGATGTGTGTGCAGATGCGGTCGAGGAACCAACGGTCGTGGCTGACGACGACGGCGCACCCGGCGAAGTCCTCGAGACCTTCTTCGAGGGCGCGGAGGGTGTTGACGTCGATGTCGTTGGTGGGTTCATCGAGGAGGAGGACGTTGCCTTCTTCCTTGAGAGCCATTGCGAGGTGGAGACGGTTTCGCTCACCGCCTGAGAGGACACCGATTTTCTTTTCCTGGTCGGCACCGGTGAAATTGAAGCGCGAGAGGTAGGCGCGGGCGTTGACGTCGCGGCCGCCCATGCGGAACGATTCGGTGCCTTGCGAGATGACCTCGTAGACGGAGCGGTCGGGGAGCAGGTCGTGGTGGGTCTGGTCGACGTAGGCGATTTTGACGGTTTCGCCGACATCGAAGGTGCCTTCATCGGGAGTTTCCTGCCCCATGATGAGACGGAAGAGGGTGGTTTTGCCGGCTCCGTTGGGACCGATTACGCCCACGATGCCGCCCTGAGGGAGCGAGAAGGAGAGGTCTTTGAAGAGCTGCTTTTTGCCGAAGGCTTTCGAGAACCCTTCGACGTCGATGACCTTGGCGCCGAGGCGAGGACCGTTGGGGATGAAGATTTCGAGGCGTTCTTCCTTGGCCTTCTGGTCTTCGTTGAGCATGCGGTCGTAGTTGTTGAGACGAGCCTTACCCTTGGCCTGACGCGCTTTGGGAGCCATGCGCACCCATTCGAGCTCGCGTTCGAGGGTCTTGCGGCGCTTCGAGGCCTGCTTCTCTTCCTGGGCCATGCGCTTGGTCTTCTGGTCGAGCCATGAGGAGTAGTTGCCTTTCCAGGGAATGCCTTCTCCGCGGTCGAGTTCGAGAATCCAGCCTGCCACGTGGTCGAGGAAGTAGCGGTCGTGGGTGATGGCGATGACCGTGCCGGGGTATTGCTGGAGGTGTTGTTCGAGCCAGTCGATAGACTCGGCGTCGAGGTGGTTGGTAGGCTCGTCGAGCAGGAGGATGTCGGGCTGCTGAAGGAGTAGACGGCAGAGGGCTACGCGGCGACGCTCGCCACCGGAGAGGGTGGAGATTTTCTGGTCGTCGGGGGGACACTGGAGAGCGTCCATGGCGCGTTCGAGCTTGGAGTCGATGTTCCATGCGTCGGCGGCGTCGAGTTTGTCCTGAAGTTCGGCCTGACGAGCGAGGAGAGCGTCCATCTTGTCGGGGTCTTCAAGCACGTCGGGATCGGCGAAGCTTTCGTTGACGCGGTCGAACTCGGCGAGGAGGTCCATGATGGGCTGCACGCCTTCGCGCACCACCTCGATGACGGTCTTGTCGGGGTCGAGCTGAGGGTCTTGCTCGAGGTAGCCGACGGAGTAGCCGGGCGAGAAAACCACCTCGCCCTGATAGTTTTTGTCGATGCCGGCGATGATTTTGAGGAGTGATGATTTACCGGAGCCGTTGAGACCGATGATGCCAATCTTGGCACCATAGAAAAACGAGAGGTAGATGTTTTTGAGAACCTGTTTCTGAGGAGGGTAGGTTTTAGAAACACCTACCATCGAGAAAATTACTTTTTTATCGTCTGCCATGTTGAATGTCGAATGGGGAATTTGGAATTTGGAATGTCGGATTCCGAATGTCGAAAGATATCAGCGTTTGGGGGCGTAGCGGACGGGGTAGTCGGGACGGGTGCGTCCGTTGACGATGGCGTTGAGTTTGCCACGGTTGAGCTGACGGCGAATGCCTGAGACGTGGTCCATGTAGAGGGTGCCTTCGAGGTGGTCGCACTCGTGCTGGATGATGCGTGAGAGGAAGCCGGTGAAGACTTCGTCGTGGGGCTGAAGGTCTTCGTCGAGCCATGTCATGCGGATGTGTTCGACGCGGGGGACACGTTCGGAAAGCCCCGGTAGGCTGAGGCAACCTTCTTCGCGAGAGATTTCCTCGCCGTCGAGCACCTCGATTTCGGGGTTGATGAGCACCATTTTGCGGCCGGCACATTCGGGGAAAGATTCTTTGAGAGGGTCGGCGTCGATGACCACGATGCGGTCGGTGCGGCCAATCTGCGGAGCGGCGAGGCCGACGCCTTCAGAGGCATACATCGTGGCAAACATATTTTCGAGCAGCTCCTTGAGCTCCGGATAGTCGGGAGTGATGGGAGTACACTCCTTGCGGAGCACGGGATGACCGTAGAGATAGATAGGTAGACGCATATCTGTCTGAAGTTTCGAAAAAGGTTAAATAAGTTGGCGTGGGCGGAGGGGCGGGTCAGAGAGAGAAGTTGAGACCCGCGGCGCGGCTTTCGAGGTAGGAGTTGAGGATGATTACGGCCGCCATGCGGTCGATGGCGCCTTTGTCTTGACGGTCTTTGCGGCGGTAGCCGGCATCGAGCATGGCGCGGTGGGCGAGGGTAGAGGTGAAGCGTTCGTCCCACATGACGAACTCCAAAGTCGGGAACTCGCGTCGGAGTCGGGCGAGAGCGGGGCGGATGTAGCGCATCGATTCGGAGGGCGTGCCCTGCATGGTGGTGGGTTCGCCGACAATGACAAGGCCCACCTCTTCGGAGGCGAAATAGTTTTTGAGCCATCCGACGAGACGCGCTGTTTCGACCGTGGCCAGCGCAGTGGCCACGATGCGGTTGGGGTCGGTCACGGCGATGCCACACCGCCGGCGCCCGTAGTCTATAGCAAGTATTCTTGACACAGATGCAAAGTTACAAAATTTCGGGCGATTTTGCAAACAGCCCGAGGCACGTCGCCACGGAAAATTCGGGCCGGCCGGGACGACCCTTGACAGCGTGGCAGCCGGAGAGGTCTGGTCGGGAGCGAGGACAAACTTCTCGCGGAGGAGAGGCGTCGAGTCGGGGCGCTTAATTTTCAGTCACGGCAGCCGCCGGCGCGGGCTCGGGGCGGTGAGAGGCGGGACGGAGCTTCTCGGGCACGAAGACTTCGCGCATGACGACGGGCTGTTTGCGCAGCTTCTTGGCTTCGTCGGCGGTGAGGAAATCAATCTGATAGGGGAGCACCTCGATGTAGGAAAGAAACTCGACGGGTTCGTCGGTGTGGCAGGCCTTCTTGATGACCTTGCCCGATGAAACGAAGCAAGTGGCAGCCGAGAAGCCTTCGATGCAGTAGGAGGGAATGTGGGTGACGCCGCTTTCGGAGGGGCCGAATTTGAAGGTGCGTGTCAGCTGGGTGAAAGTCGAAGTCATGCCGAGGAGTTTGAGCCATGCAGGGCTCCAGTCGTGAAGCTCCTTGTCGGCGAGAGGGTCGAGGGTAAGGGTGTAACCCTCGGGGCCTTTGGTGAAGATGCGTGTCGAGCCCCAGACAGCCTTGTCGGCCTCGCTGCCCGCGCGGCGGCCTCGCAGGTCGGCAGGGATTTCGATAGGTTTCGGAAATTCGGCAAGCATGTTGACGACCGGCGAGAAGAGACATTCGACGCCCTCTTTTTCGGTCACAGTCTTTTTTCCGTCCTTGCGGTCTTCGATACGGGCGCGGTTGTAGAGCAGACGGAACGAGCGGGAGTCTTTGAAGCCCTTGACCTTTTCGTCGGCCAGAAAGTAGTCTACGTTGCCTTCGAAAAGCGATTTGAGCGAGTCGCCTTCGATGATAACGGTCTGATATTCGCGGATGTAGGCGCGGACGTAGATGACGTTGCGGTCGGAGGCGGGGGTGGCTGTCACCTCGGCGAGTTCGATGGGTTTGGGGGTGAGGCGGATGGTATCGACCGGCGACTCGACGCGCAGATTTTCAAAGCCGAGAGCCCGCACCAGAATTGGGTATTCGTCGACCGAAGGGGCAGTGTAGCGGCCCTTGCTGTCGGAAGTGGTAGAGATGAGGCCTTTCGAGGTGAAGAGGGTGGCGCCGGGGACGGGACGCCCCACCGAGGCATCAATCACGACGTTTTTGGCCCCGAGCGACGGGGCGCAAAGAGTGGCGAGGAGAATGAGGATTGAGAGAAAGCGCGTCATTGTTATGGAGGATTTAGAAAAGAGACTTTGGGGCGAGTCAGCTCCGGGCGATGAGTCGCAGACATTCGGCGGTGAATTCGTCGGCCGGGAGATTGCCGGGCACCCATTCGATGTGAAACCCTCGCCGCTCCATGCCCCGAAACCAGGTCATCTGGCGTTTGGCGAACTGATGGATGGCTATTTCGAGTTCGCCGGTCATGGCTTCGAGCGAGAGGCGGCCGGTGAGGTAGAGCGTGAGATACTTGTATTCGAGGCCGTAGTAGATGAGGTCGTCGGGGGCAATGCCGGAATCGAGCAGCCGGCGACATTCGTCAATCATTCCCTCGTCGAGGCGGGCGTGGAGGCGCTCGGTGATGCGGCGGCGGCGCGTGTCGCGGTCGACGTCGACGCCTATCACCACGGCATCTTCGAGGGGATGAGGCTCGGCTTGCGCGGCGGCCTCGGGGTGGTCGAGATAGTAGGTCTGAATTTCGATGGCGCGGATGGCGCGTTGCGCGGTATCGACGTCGGTGGTGTTATGGAGCGACTTCATCGAGGCGAGTATCGCGGTTAGCTCGTCGAGGCTTTTGCCGCGGAGGCTGTCGCGCAAGGCGGGGTTGGCTGGCACTTCGGGGAGGCGCAGACCGCGCAGCACACTCTCGACGTAGAGCCCCGTGCCACCGCAGAGGATGGCACGCTTCCCGCGCGAGGCGATGTCGGCGGCGGCGATTTCGTAGTCGCGCAGATATTCGAAGAGGTTGTATTTGTAGCCGGCCGGGGCGATGTCGATGAGGTGGACCGGCACGTCGCCATACTCGGCGAGGTCTTTGCCGGTGCCGATGTCCATGCCTCGGTAGATTTGTCGCGAGTCGGCGCTGATGATTTCGGCATCGATGGCGCGCGCGAGGTCGACGGCGCGGCGCGTCTTGCCTGACGCGGTGGGGCCGGTGATGACGATGAGCGGGGCGCTATGTGGGGCGGAAACGGAGGTCATGTGCGAGTGAAACGACGCTGCCAGAAACGGCGCAGGCGATAGAAAGGCTTGTCCTGATTGTAGCGGGCCACGTTGAGCCAGAGGGGCGAGTCGAAGTCGACGTCCCAGTTTTCGATGCCTTTGAGGCGGAAAGCGGGGTGGTAGTGCTTGACGCGGTAGAGGCGTTTGCCGTTGGCATCATAGGTTTTCCAGGCCATCGTGACGGTGTAGAGACGCGCGATTTCGGACATCAGCTGTGGCGAGAGGCGGCGTTTGAATTTCAGTTTGTCGATTTGCTTGAAGTCATACCACTTGCCCGAGCTTAAGAGCGAGCGGTCAATCACCGAGGGGTCGGGAAGGGTGACGATGAAGTGGATGATGTTTGAGTCGAGACCCTGCATTTCAGAGCGATACATGAAGCGCAGCGTGAAGTCGTGGGTGCCGATGCCGCTGAGCCGCTCGAAGATTTCGCGGGCTTCGCCGAGCGAGATTTCCTCGCGATAGGGGCACACGATGGTGGCGGGAGTGTCGAGCGCGTCGGAGTCGGGGAAGTCGGGGCTACCCGGCTCGTTGGTGAGCCAGAAGGAGTCGTCGCGTCCGAGGATGATGTAGCGCACGGCGGTAGATGCACCGAAGCGCGAGATGCCGCCGCGGGTGTTCTGCATGTAGTAGGCCCACATGGTGAAGTAGCGCATGGCCAGGAAAATGCACGAGAGCACATAGATGACGGCGGGGAGCCATCCGAACACCACCTTGTCGGCATTGTTGAGGTTGACGTTGACGTATTCGAGCGTGTAGTAGGTGTAGCCGATGACGGTCATGAACGCCGCGATTGTGATGTGAAACCACACCTGGTATTTGCGCTCCTGATTGAGCAGCTTGCCAACGAAACCGCGCTCGGCATAGTCGCCGAACATCATGCTGCAATTACGGCAGGCCGACCATTTGTGGCCTCGGATGAGAGCCACGATGCCCATCGTCATCGTCACCGGGGCGATGATGAGCACCGTCAAGTAGGGTATCTGGAAATTGAGCAGGTTTTCGTCGTAGTAGCGGGTGATGATGCCTTTGCTGTAGATGAGGCTGATGACAATCATGATGAAAGCCGACACTCCGAGCGAACGGATGCCGATAGAGGGGAAGAGCATGCACGACGAAATGTCGTTGCTGTTGAAGCGGTGCTGATAGAGCATGAGCAACCCCATGCAGGCGAGAGTCACCAGGGGTATGGTGAGGGTGGGGAGCATCACGCTCAGCACGATAGGCACGAAGCGCGAGGCAGCGGACACCACCCAGTTGAGCCAAAGCCTGAAGATGGCTCTTTCGTAGGCGTCGGTATGCGTGGTCGTCATGAGTTATCAGAGATTACGGTTAAAGTAGTCGAGCATCTTGGAGTAGACGTTGAGACGGGCGTCGCAGCCGTTGATGCTGTGGTTCATGTTGGGGTAGAGCAGCATGTCGCAGAAACGTCCGGCACCTTCGAGGGCGCTGACATATTCGATGCTGTTAGAGAGGTGCACGTTGTCATCGGCGGTGCCGTGGATGATGAGCAGGGGGATGTCCATCTGATTGACGTGGCTGATGGGGGCCGACGTTTCGTAGCCGTCGGCGTTCTCCTGCGGGGTGAGCATGTAGCGCTCGGCATAGACGGTGTCATAGTAGCGCCATGAAGTGACGGGGGCGATGGCCACGGCGGCAGCGAAGGGCTGGCGGGAGGTGGAGATGGCCATGAGGGTCTCGTAGCCACCGTAGCTCCAGCCGGTGATGCCTATGCGCGAGGGGTCGGCCCACGATTGCTGAGCCACCCAACGGCCCACGGCCTGCTGGTCGATGGTCTCGTAATGGCCGAGGTTGCGGTAGACGATGGTTTCCCACTGACGTCCGCGCCCGAAAGTGCCTCGCCCGTCGGCGCAGACCACCACGTAGCCAAGTTGGGCGGCGTAGCTCATCCAGTCGATGCTCCAGCGGTCGAGCACCTGCTGCGACCCCGGGCCGGAGTACTGGTAGACAATCACGGGATACTTGCCCGAGGCGTTGAACGAAGCGGGGCGATAGATGTAGGCGTTGAGCGACAGGCCCTCGTCGGTGGGGATGGTGATGAACTCCGGCTTAGGCGCCGAGGCATATTTGCGTGCGGTGGCGTCGTTGTCGGCCAGCGTGCGCAGCTGTTTGCCGCTCTGGGCGTTGACGAGCGTGGTTTTCGGGGCCGTGAGGGCGTTGCTCTCGGTGAGTCCGGCCATCGAAAGGTCGGGGCTGAACCAGGCCGAAGCAAACATGTCGGCACCGCTCAGAGCCTTCTCGCCCCCCTTGGCATCGCGGCGCGTCACGGCGCGGCGTATTGCGCCGTTGGCGTTGCTCTGATAGTAGCTGTTGCCGCGGGCATCTGTGCCATACCATTGTGTGACGTCATAGTCGCCCGAGGTGAGCGCACCTTCGAGCGCGCCCGAATAGGTGTAGGCGTAGGCGTGCAGACGTCCGGTGCGGGCCGAGAGCATCACGAAACGCCCTGCCTCATATGAAAGCTGCTCATAGGTTTCGGTAGGGAGCCAGGCATCGCTCTGTTCCACCACCACCGAGCGGCTTACTCCCGAGCCGGGGTTGACGGCGAATAGCTCCATGCGGTTTTGGGCGCGGTTGAGGGTGACGACCATGAGGCGCGATGCGTCGTCGCCGCCAAACTCAATGCGGGGGATGTATTCTGTGTCGGCGCTTCCGGTCTTGAGGTCTTTGGTCTTGCGCAGCTCCACGTCATAGCTGTGGAGGGTGACAACCGAGTTGGGCGTTCCGGCCACGGGGTATTTGCAGGTGAAGAGGCCGGGATAGTAGGCATACTTTTCGTCGGGATTGCAGTAGCCGTTGTAGAGCTGAAACGAAAAGGCCTTGACCTTGCGCTCGTTGTATTTCAGATAGCAGAGGGTGCGCGAGTCGGGAGCCCATGCCATGGAGCATTTGGTGTCGAATTCCTCCTCATACACCCAATCGGGCACGCCGTTGATTACGGCATCGCGCTTTCCGTCGGTGGTCACGGCCACCTCGGTGTTGTAGTCGAGCTTGCGCAGGTAGATATTGTTGTCGTCGGGTGCCACGAACGCGATGATGCGGCCGTCGGGCGAGAAGAGGGGCGCGCGCTGACGGCGGTGGTCGGTGCTGAGCGGCATCAGCTCGCGCGTGCGTATATCATATATGTAATAGCGCGCCGAAGTGGAGCGGCGGTAGATTGGCTCGGTGGCCGTGGCCACGAGGATTTTCTCGCCGCGCGGGCAGAGGGTGAAACTCTCGATGAGGTCGATGCTGTTGCTGCGGGTGCGGCTCACGTCCATTACCGTCTCCAGTTCCTTGCCCGAAGCGAGGTCGAAGCTCACGATTGAGCGACCGTCGGCACCGAGACGCAGACAGGTCTTGCCGTCGGGCATGAACTGCGGAGCACCGAAACTTTCGACACCGTTGTTGGGAAAGACGTAGGGCGCGAGGTCGGCCATGACGCGGGGAGAGCCGCCGCGCTGAGCCGCGGGAGCAGCTGCCGCCGTGAGGGAGATTACGGCTGCCATAGCCGCAGGTATGATGTTTTTCAGAATCGCTTTCATAGTGGAGGATTTGTCTTCGTGAAAAGAAGGGGTCAGAAAAGTGAAAGTTGGGCGGCGCTGTCGTTGGTAGGGCGGCGGGGCGGTTCGTGGTAGCCGAATTCGGGGTCGTCCTTGCGGCCTCCGGGCATAAAACCGGTGGGATTGTCGAGCTCGGTCTCATATTCGTGTTTGCGCGGACGGCCGCGGCGGCGCTTCGGCGGCTCGGGCGAAAGCACAGCCGTTTCGTCAGGCTCGGCATCGGGGCGCACAGGTTCGGCCGTTATCGTCACAGGCTCCGGCGCAGCGGGTGTCTGCCCGGCATCTTCGGTGTCAGGAGTGCTGACTGTGACTTCGGGTGCTTTCATTGCGGCCGCGCGACGGTCGCGGGCAGCTTCGCTGATTTTCTGATAGATTGCTTCGCCGTCGGAGGCAAGCGCATCGGCGGCACTCGCCGCGGGGGCTATCTGCGAGCGGAGCTGCTTAATCTCGGAGCGCAGGCGCATCTCCGAGTTGGCTTGATTGTAGAGGTTGGTCTCGATGGTCGAGCGGAGCGACCCTACTTCGTCGCTCAGACGCTTGGCCCGCTCGCGCTCGGTCTTAAGCGACTCCTTGAGTTCGGCGATGCGGGATTCGAGACGGTTTTTGACACCTTCGAACTCCGACAGCTGGGCCAGAATGTTCTGCGCAGCCTCATTTTGCTCGCGTTCTATTTCGGCCAGCGCGCTCTGATGTTCGGTGGTGAGGGCGGCCAATTCTGCCTCATGGGCGGCACGGGCTTCCTCAAGCTCGCGTCGCGAGGCGGCCGCGGTGTTGCGCAGGTCGGTGAGCATCTTGTCGGCCATACGCGATTTCAGTTCGAGCTGTTCGCGCATGGCTGTCTGACGCTCCACTTCGGCCTTGAGCTGCTTCACTTCTTCGCTCTCTTCCGGCTCGGCGATTGCCTCGGGGGCTTGGGGAGCGGCCTCTGCGAGAGCCTCAGGAGCTTTCTCGGCTGCTGTAGCGACCTCCGTTTCTGTCTCGGCCTGGGCGGGTTGCGGAGTCTCGTCAAGCGGCTTGAGGGCGAGGGCACGCTGACGCTGTGCCGACCCTTCGAGCGCCTCGATGTGGTCGAGCAGGTTGGCCTTCTGACGCTCCAGACTGTCGCGGTAGCGGCGGTCTTCGTTGATGGTGTGGTCGCGGGCGGCAACGATTGACTCCAGTTCGGCAATGCGCTCGGCCGATGCTTCATCGACGGCCGGGGATGGCGTCACGCTCTCCAGACGCTCGGAGAGGGTCGCCATGATGAATTGGCGCTCTTTCTCGACCGAGAGACATTGGCGCACAAATTCGGGCTGAAAGTCGTTGAAAAGTTCTATGACGGCATCGAAAAGGTCGGCGGGGAGCGACTCTATCGAGCAGGCCACCTGACGCTTCCCGCCCGCGGCATGGTGGTCACCGGCGGTCTCTTCAGGGCAGGAAGGGTTCTTCTCTTGCTCAGCACACGCGTCGCTTTCTCCCTCATGCTCGTCGTTTCCGGCAGTCAGGGTGTCTTCGTTTTCTTGGCAAGTCGCGGGCGTGTCGGCTTTCTTGAACACCGGCGGCGTAGGGGGCTCGACGGCCGGAGTCTCCTCCTGCGGAGAGTCGGCGGCATAGATAGCCGTCGAGGCGTCATATTCCTCGGTGTAGAGGCTGTCTTCATCGCCGAAGCCGAAGGCGCGTTTTATTGCATTGAAAAGACCCATGATAGAATGGCGGTTAGGAGTTTAAGGCGGGAGAGACGCGAGATGATTGGTTATTGTGTGCAAAGATAACTTTTTTTTCGCAACTTTGCAAATCTGCTGACACATATATTAAATAAGACACTCCCGCGCGTATTAAATAAGGCCCTCCCGCGCGGTGACAAAAAAGACGGCGCTCCCCCGGCGGATGGGCCGGAGGGGCGTCGGAATTAAGTCGGTGGATATGTCGGCGGCGCCGCGAGAAGTCTTACTTCTCGGTGTCTACCTTGTTGTATCTGGCGTTGAGGCCCTTGACGATATCGTCGGTGATGTCGAGCGCGGGGTTGAAGAAAATGCCGGCGTTCTTGAAGAGAATGGCGTCATAGCCCTTCGAGGCGTTCCATTCCTTCACGAAGTTTTCGATGGTGTCGTTGAGAGCCTGCTGCTGCTGAGCCAGGTCGAGCTGGGCGTTGCGAGCCATGGTGCCGAGCGAGTTTTCGGCATCCTGCTGCATCTTCTGGAGCTTCTGCTGGTCGGCGGCGAAAGAGGCCTCCGAGAGATAGCCGTTGTTTTTGTATTTGTGTTCCATCTGCTGGGCAAACTTCTGGATTTCGTTTGCCTTGGCCTGCTGGGCGCTCTGCAGACGGGAGTCGGTGCGCACCACGACTTCCTGATAGTCCTTGGCATAAGCATACTGGCTCAGCAAGGTATCCATGTCGATGTAACGAATGTTGAGTGAGGTGGCAGCGCCTGCGGCAGCGCCGGTGCTGTCGGCCGCACCGAGGGTTGAGGCCGTCTTGTCGGAGCCGGTGCATGCGGGGAGGGCAAACAGGGCGGCTGCCAGGAGCAGCGCTGAGGCTGACATTGCTGTTTTTTTCATCAGTGAGTGTATGGTTTGGTTTTCTGTTATTTTTAAGGTTAATTCCGGGTGGTCAGTCGCGGTGACACCCCATGCCGCGGCGGCGCAGCTCCGGATTGTCGTGCACATGGCCCGAGGGAAACTTGCCCCCTTTGACAAACAGCACCTTCACGCCGAGGAGCACCACGGCTAAAGCCACGAGTGCCACCGCAAATGCTATTGTCGTAAGGGTCTGCATGCCGTTGTCGGGGTTTTACACTGCAAAAGTAGCAAAAAAAACCAGATTTATTTCGCTTAATCAATTTATTTTTGTAACTTCGGGGTGCGAAACCCTAAGTTTTAACACTTATTGAATTTTCGTATTAAATATCCCTAAAAATTATTGCTCGAAATTATGGAAATAAAAGACCTGGAGCCGAAGGCGGTGTTTGAGATCTTCGACCAAATCACCCGCATTCCCCGCCCCTCAAAAAAAGAAGACAAAATCAGAGCTTTCCTGCTCGACTTCGCCAAGACCCACGGTCTCGAAGCCAAAACCGACAAGGTGGGCAACGTGGCAATCTTCTGCCCCGCAACCCCCGGCCATGAAAACGCTCCCCGCGTTATCCTTCAGGGCCACATGGATATGGTGTGCGAAAGCAACGACAAGACATTCGACTTCACCACACAGCCCATCCCCGCCTACGTCGACGGCGAATGGGTCAAGACCCGCGGCACTACTCTCGGCGCCGACAATGGTATAGGTATGGCAGGCGCGCTCGCCGTCATCACCGACAAATCGTTTGAGCATGGTCCCATCCAGGCTCTCTTCACCACCGACGAAGAGACCGGCATGACCGGCGCTTTCGGCATCGAAAAAGATATGCTCGACTGCGACATTCTCATCAACCTCGATTCGGAAGACGACGCCGAGCTCTACGTGGGTTGCGCCGGTGGCGTTGACACTCAGGCCTTCTTCTCCTACAAGCGCTCGTTTGCTCCCGCCGATTTCCAATACTTCCGCATAGCCGTCTCAGGCCTCAACGGCGGTCATTCGGGCGGCGACATCCACCTCGGTCGCGCCAACGCCAACAAAATCATCGCCCGCTTCCTCTTCGACCTCACGGCCGACACCGAAGTGGTAATCTGCGAAATCGACGGCGGTAACCTCCGCAACGCCATTCCCCGCGCCGCTCACGTCGTGGTGGGCGTCCACTCGGCTAAAAAGGAACACATCCGCGCGCGTCTCAACCACTACATCGCCGACCTCGAAAACGAATACGCCGGCCTCGAGCCCGACCTCAAGCTCGTCATGGAGACCGCTGAAAAGCCCGAATATGCCATCGACCAGCAGACTTCGCTCGCCATCATCCGCGCTATCTACGCCTGCCCCCACGGTGTCATCTCGATGAGCCGCGAACTCGAAAACCTCGTCGAGACTTCCACCAACCTCGCGTCGGTCAAGATGGAAGGCGACAACCAAATCGTCGTGACCACCTCGCAGCGCTCGTCTGTAGAGTCGCGCAAATGGGACATCGCCCGTCAGGTAGAAGCCGTATTCCTCCTCGCAGGTGCCGAAGTCAAGCATGGCGACGGCTACCCCGGCTGGCAGCCCAATCTCAACAGCCGCGTGCTCAAAGTGGCCTCCGAAGCCTATGAGGAACTCTACGGCGTCCGTCCCGCTGTCAAGGCCATCCACGCCGGACTGGAATGCGGATTGTTCCTCTCGAAGTATCCCGGCATCGACATGGTGTCGTTCGGTCCCACGCTCCGCGACGTCCACTCTCCCTCCGAACGCATGTTCATCCCCGCGGTAGAACGCTTCTACGGACAGCTCAAGCGCACTCTCGAAAAACTCGCTTGACCCCCGTTGTCTTGATTAAGCAATAACACCCCCTCTTGAGGAGCGGGGTCGCTCTGCACGGATTCTGCGCCCCGTAGCGAGTCACCCCGCTCCTCCTTTCCCCTTCCCGATAGCCGGGGAATTTCCACCAAGCTGAATTAAACGAGACCTTCATCACATTTATCTTCCCCTCGTTTCTCCTTCCGCCCCCACCTACGCCACGGGGCGAAGTCTTGACAAGAGAGCCTTCCCTCTCTTGACTGCCGGGCACCTCCCCCTTCTTTAACATTTCATCAATTCTCCCTCACGCACACGGCTCAGCGTAGCCGTTGCACCCCTCCGATGCCCGACAGCTCCACCACGCCACCGCCGACCGGCGGAAGCCAAAGGGAGTCTAACCCAAACCCTAACACACACACATTTTGCGTATGCTACACAAAACCAATATCCTTCGCGCAGCTTTCCTCCTCGCAGCCATACTCGTATCGGCCGCTCTTTTCTCCATGCCCGAAGACGGCATCGACGTAGGCGACTCCGACGAAACCGACACCTCGATAACCTCCGTGCTCAATCAGGTGCTCGAAGCTTCGACGCCTCCCTCCGACACTATCATCCGCCTCACCGAAGACGATTTCCGCGAAGTGGCTAAGCACCTCGGTGTTGATGTCGCGGCCATCAAGGCTGTGGTCGACATCGAAGCGGGTCCCTCGCATCAGGGCTTCGCAGCCCCCGGACAGCCGCTGGTCAATTTCGACCTCACCATGTTCCGTAAGTTCGCCGCAAAACGTGGCATCAACCTCAACCGCTATTCTAAAAGCCACTCCACCGTATTCTCGCCGAGCCGCGGCTCGCAGACCCGCGCCTACGCCCGTGTCAACGCCGCCCGCACCATCAACCCCAACGCTGCCATCGAAGGCACTTTCTGGGGCATGTTTCAGATAGGTGGTTTCAACTACGACAAATGCGGCACGTCGAGCCTCGAAGAATTCGAGCAACTCATGTCGCGCTCCGAACGCGACCAGCTCGACCTCTTCGCTAATTTCATCACCTCCACCGGACTCGTAAAACACCTCAAAAACCACGACTGGGACGCCTTCGCCCGCGGCTACAACGGCCCAGGCTACGCCGCCCGCTCCTACCACACGCGCATGGCCCGCGCCTACGCCCGCCACAAAGGCGCCTGAAATGATTACCATTCGTGGCCCACGCGTCCCCGCTGACTAAGCACCGCACTACGACCTAACCTATTGATATATAGGTAGGGACGCGCCATGGCGCGTCCACGCAGGCCCTCGACGTCGAATTTCCCCCGTCGCGCCTTGAGGGCATTTTCAAATCGATTTTTTAGGATTTCACCCCCATTATAGACAGCTGTAATGGGGGTATGCTATACGCGAAAATGTACGGACATGCCTTCGGCATGTAGGAGGTGCTCAGCGTCAACAGTCCTCGCCGCGAAAATATTAGCCAACACGCTGTGCATGAGCAACGTGCCAAAGGCACGTCCGTACATTTTCGCGAAAATTTTGTCCCGTTTTCCTATTCACAAGCGCGGACGCGCGGTCCACGACGTCGAATTTCCCCCGTGGTCTTGCCAACGTCTCCGCGGATGCGCCACGGCGCGTCCGCACTCAATCTTTTTTAGACGATAGCCTCCGGGCGTTTGATTGCAGACCGGCGAGTTTCGCGCGCTTTATGGCCGAGCGGCGGAAGATGTGCGCGTATTCCTCGGGCGTGAGGGCGAGAATGTCTGCCTCGGTCAGCGCGAGGATTTCTTCACGGGGTTGGAGTTCGGGTAGGGGAGTGGGGAGAAGGTCGGCGTGATTGTGGGGACACACCTCCTGACATGTGTCGCAGCCATAGATGCGCTTCCCGGGCAGCGGCGTGTCATTGTCGCCGTCGCGTTGTTCTATCGAAATGTAGCTCAGACAGCGGCGCGCGTCGAGAGTCACCCGCCCGTCAGCCTCACGTCGGAGTGCTCCCCCGGGACATGCTCGCAAGCATTTCCCACACTCTACGCATCTCCCTTCGTTGGCGTGGTCAGACGCGAGCCGGAGAGTGGAAATTAACGTTCCTAACAGTACGTAGCTTCCCACGCCGGGCACAATGAGTTGATTGTTCAGACCTATCATTCCCACGCCTGCCCTTACGGCCCAAAGGCGTTCGCGCAGCGGAGCTGTGTCGACACACACACGCGTCTCTCCCTCCATCTGTTCGGCCACCCCGCGCAGCCGCGAGCGCAACACGTCGTGATAGTCGTCGCCAAGGGCATAGCGCGCCCATCTCAGCCCTCCGCGCGTAGGCATATCCGTAGTCCCGGCATACGGAAATGCGGCCACGATGACCGACTGCGCCCCTTCGAGAAGAAGCCGAGGGTCGGAGCGGACATCGCCGTAGCGCGCCAGATAGTCCATGCCGCCGTGCATACCGCTGTCTATCCACGCCGCATAAGCATCAGCCTCTGCGGGGCTGACAGAGGCAGCCTCGGCAATTCCGACGGCCACCGCACCAGCCTCGCGGAGCAGACGTTTCACCCCCTCGGCGTCAGAACATCGGGAGGGGTTCGAATTCATAGCCTTGTTCCTTGAGCCATTTGATAGCGCGCGGCAGGGCGTAGCGCATGTTTTTTTCGGCCTTCAGCGAGTCGTGAAACACGATAATCGACCCGTTGCGAGCATAGCGTCTGACGTTGTCGAGCACCTCCTCGCCCGTCAGGCGGCGCGAATAGTCGCGCGTCACCACGTCATACATCACCACGTTGTAGTGGCGCTTGATGAGCTTGGCCTGAGCCGGATAGAGCAACCCGTGGGGCGGCCGGAAGAGCGACGACCCGATGAGGGCGTCGGCCTCGGTGATGTCGCGCAGATAGGTGTCTGTGCCCACCTTGATGCCTTGCGTGTGGTGCATGGTGTGGTTGCCGTAGGAGTGGCCGCGGCGCGCCACCTCTTCGAGCAACATCGGATTGCGGCGCACGTTGTCGCCCACCATGAAAAACGTGGCTTTCACCCCCTCGGCGTCGAGCAAATCGAGCACCCAGGGTGTCACTTCGGGTATAGGCCCGTCGTCAAACGTAAGGTAGACCACCTTGCGTCCGCGGCGTTTCAACCTCCACCACGCCTCAGGATAAATCAGGCGGTAAATCAGGGGCGGTTGTTCAATCCATTTGGCTCTTGCGCTCATCGGCGTGTCTGAGGTGTCTGTTTTTATTCCTCGCTCTCTGCGGCGAGGTCGGCTTCATCGCCGTCGTATTTCTGAAACAGGAAATCGTTGTAGGGGAAACGGGTCAGGTGAATTTCCTTGGCGCGGTCGTAGAGCATCTGCTTAAGCTCGTCGACGTTCTGCCCTGTCTTGGCCGAGATGAAGACGCAGTCGTGGGGCAGACGCGCCATCCACATCGCCTTGAGCTCGTCAAGCGAATAGTTTTCGCGCCCGCGTTCGGTCAGGTCGTTCTCGTCTTTGGGTGTGTAGCTGAAGGCGTCGATTTTGTTAAATACCATAATCATGGGCTTGTCGGCTCCGTCGCACACCTCGCGCAAGGTCTTGTCGACCACGGCTATCTGCTCCTCGAAATTGGGGTGGGAGATGTCTACAACATGCACCAGCAGGTCGGCCTCCCTCACCTCGTCAAGCGTCGATTTAAACGAATCCACAAGATGGGTAGGAAGTTTGCGGATGAAACCTACGGTGTCGGTCAGCAGGAAGGGCAGATTGTCGATTATCACCTTGCGCACCGTGGTGTCGAGCGTGGCGAAGAGCTTGTTTTCGGCAAACACGTCGCTCTTGCTAAGCAGATTCATCAGTGTCGACTTTCCGGCATTGGTATAGCCCACGAGAGCCACTCTCGTCAGCTTGCCGCGGTTTTTGCGCTGCACGGCCTTCTGCTTGTCTATCGAGCGCAGTTCCTCCTTGAGTCGCGAGATTTTGTCGAGGATTATGCGTCGGTCGGTCTCAATCTGGGTCTCGCCCGGGCCACGCATACCGATACCGCCGCGCTGGCGTTCGAGGTGGGTCCACATTCGGGTGAGTCGCGGCAGCAGATACTGATATTGAGCCAGCTCCACCTGCGTCTTGGCGTTGGCGGTGCGGGCGCGCTTGGCGAAGATGTCGAGGATGAGAGACGTGCGGTCGAGGATTTTCACCTTGAGTTCGCGCTCGATGTTGACCACCTGCTTCGACGTCAGGTCGTCGTCGAAGATGGCCATAGAGATGTCGTTGTCTTCTATGAAGGCGCGTATTTCCTCAAGCTTTCCTTTGCCCACGAATGTGCGCGGGTTGGGATAGTCGAGACGCTGGAGAAACATTTTCACTGTCTCAGCGCCCGCCGTGTCGGCCAAAAAGGCCAGTTCGTCGAGATATTCGAGCGCCTTGGCCTCCGGCTGTGCGTTCGATATGAGACCCACGAGCACTGCGCGCTCGGTCTCGGTTTCGTTGATGGGTGTCTTTTCAATCATTTCGGGATAGTGTTTTCTTGACAAACACTTTCGTGGCGGCTAAAGTTGCGACTTTCGGCATGAAAGCCGGCTCCTTCTCTATTGCGCGGATGCTTCCTGACGGCGTATGCCCAGATTGACGAAGTGGTTTACCACAATCCAGAGGAGCACGTCAATCACGACAATCAGATTGATGTTGAGCCAGGGCGACACGACAAGGTTGATAATTGACAGCGCCAGCGAGATACTGATGATGCTGACCATGGCCGTGCGCGGCTTCATGCCGGCCGCAAGAAATTTGTGGTGGATGTGGCTCTTGTCGGGCAGGAAGGGCGAGCGGTGCTGACGGATGCGCATGATGTAGACGCGCACCACGTCGAAACAGGGCACGATTAACGGCGAGAACGCCACCACCGAGGTGTTGATGTCGAGCAGCTCGTTGGCCGGATGCGTATAGAGTTTGATGCCGAGTATCGAGAGTATCAGTCCGATGGTCAGCGACCCCGTGTCGCCCATGAAAATCTTCTTGTGGCGGTTGACGTCGCCGAATACGTTGAAGTAGAAGAACGGCATGAGCACGCCCAGCGTCGCAAACGCCACGATGGCAAACGCCATGTCGCCGAGCATGAAAAACGCCACGCCGTAGACTATCAGCGCTATCGAGCTCAGACCCGATGCCAAGCCGTCGATGCCGTCGATGAGGTTGATGGCGTTGATGAGAAACACTATCACAACGCAGGTGAAGGGATAGCCTATCCACGGGCTCCAATAATCAATCCCGGCGGCGCCTCCGAGCGTCGTAAACCAGCATCCCCCGGCTATCAGCAGCGCGGCACAGATAATCTGCACCACAAACTTCGCACGATATTTTATGCCTATCAGGTCGTCGGCGATGCCTATCAGGTAGAGCATCTGCACGGCGCAGAAGCCACACATCAGCAGCATGGCGTCCACCGCCAGCTCGCTCGTGAATCCTCCGTAGCCCAAAACGATGTTGCCCACCGCGGTCAGCGCGATGCTCAGAAGTATCACCGGCTCAAAGGCTATACCTCCCAGACGCGGGATGAGGCCTTTGTGAATCTTCCGCTCGTCTACCTCGTCGAAGAGGTTGCGGCGGTAGGCGATAAGGAGTATCTGCGGTATCAGCACACCGCTCAGCAGCACGCTGAGTGCCAACACCACGAGGCAATTGACCAACCAATAGGTCATGTCTACTTCTGTCATAACTACTATTTTAAATATGGGCCGGACGGGGAAACGCCGTCAAGACGGCATCTTCGGCCTCTTCAAATATGGGCTTAGTTTTTGAGGTGACGTGACAGTGATGAAACGCAAGTTTTAACGCAACTGCCGCACAAAAGCTCCCGAAGCTTAACTGCGACACTCAAGTTTACCACAAAATTAGGACTATTATCCCGAATTAACAAAATTTTTACCTCAAATCGGTCTTTGCTCCGTGTTAAAAAATGTTATTGTCTTTTATACTCTATCCTCCATATTGTCAGAAAAACGATAACGGCACAGGCCGTGACACAAAGCCCCGTCACAAGCCCCTGCGGCAGATAAGCGGCAGTCAGACAATGCTTTCCTGCGGGTATCATCACCCCGGTCATACCGAGGTTGACATTGAACGCCTCCAGCGGCTCCCCGTCAAGCCTCAGGGAGAATCCGGGGTCGGCCGGGACGCTCAGAAAGTAGAAGGCATCGCGCGGCGAGTCAAACTCCGCCGTGAAGCCCTCACGCGTGCCGCGGAAACTTTTGGCCGTGAGCGCGCGCCGCGCATTGACCACCGAGTCAAGCCCCGCCGACGCATCAATCCTTCCCTTCCGCATCCATCGGACTACGCTCGCCGTGTCCTCGTCAGCCACTACGAGATTGGCCAGCATCTGCAGACAAAGGTCTATCGAATCGTTACGCTCCGAGAGTGCCACATAAGGAAAATCCACCCCGTCGCTCACCACATCGGCATACAACCCCTTGAACTCCGACTCGGGAATGAACGTATCGTAGGCCATTCCCATAGGTATGTAGTCCGGCAGCTCATAAACAGCGGCTCCATCCTCCATGTAGGTCACCGCGGGTAGTCCTTCGTAGGCTGCCTGATAGTTGGGCGGCTCGACACCGTAGTCGCGAAACTCTTTCACCGACAATAATGCGTCGAGGCTGCGGCGTTTGGCCGCAATCACCATCTGCTGATTGACCGCCGACGATGTCACCAACTGCCGCATAGGCATCGTCACCCCCGACACGCCTGAAATGTAGGCCAGTACGCCGGGACGATTTTCGAGCATGCCTTGGTTGGGACAGATGGCCCGCATGTCGGTGCGATATTCAAACACCTCACTCTCGGCCTCGGCAAACCCTCGCCCGTCGAAAATGCGCATCATGCGGTCGGAGGTCGAAAATCCCTCCGGGTCAGCCGATTGCCGTAGCACGCAGAAATAGTCGAAAAGAACGAAATTGACCGAAGCAACCGCCACCGTGCCACACGTCAAAGCTTTGGCCGAAAATCCTTTCGTCGCGCAAATCCATGTGACGACGGCCGCAGCCACTCCGAACCCAACGGTGCCTGCGGCCAACGCTCCGATGCTTCCGGGTGCTATGACTTTCGCCACGGCAAACTGCACCGCGCACGCCGCCACCACTAAACAGGCGTATACTGCTCCGGCCCTGCTCTTGGATTGCCCCCGCAGTTCGCGAGCTTCGAAGAGAGTGGCCACAATCAGCATCATTTGCAGCGCGTAGCCCCAACGCTCATATTTCACCTCCGTGAAAAGTGTGAAAATCCCGTTGAGCGGCGTGAAATAGAAAATTGCTCCCGCCACCACCGCTATCGACGCCCAATGTCGAGGCTGCCTCCTCGCCCAAAGTGCCGCCCCGAGCAGCCCCATGGCAGGAACAAAAAGCGAGATGCTCGAAAAGGTGCGAGACACAAACGCCGTCTGCGGCCCTTCGGTCAGACGGGGCACAAGTGCGTAGAAAACCCTCTCGAATATCATCACCCCCATTTCGCTCACCGACACCCCCGCCGCCGACAGCCGCGGACACGATGCTATAAACAATGCCGTCGGCAGAAGTATGAACGCGGCTCCGCACACTCCGGTCAACGCCGCTCCCGCTCCTTTGAGAAACTCCATGCCGGGTCGCCGCCCTTCGCCCGTCCAAAGCCTCAGGGCGAGGTAAGCCGCTCCGCAGAGAAGCGATGCTATGGCGAAATAGTAGTTGACCGCCACCACCGCAAACGTCACAGCAGCAAGTTGTGTGAACGCATACCTGCGCCGTCCGACTACTCCCTCCAGCGCCCAAAGCAGCAGCGCGAAAAGTGCAGCGGGTTCTACGAAAAAGAAGTAGACCATCCCCGTGATGTAGAAACTCGTAAATGTATAGGCCAATGCGCCGGCGCAACAGTAGCTCGCCCCGAAGCCGAGTCGCCGCAGATAGAGGTGAGCGAAGCATGCACAAAGACAAGTCTTCAGGTAGAGCGCCAAAACGATGCCCCATCCCATGTAGCCCACCGGGAAAAGTGCCGTGAGCCATGCCGTCGGATTGAAGAGCGTGTAATAGGCGAACTGCGCGATGAAATTGTCACCCAAAAACGCATTCCACGTCCACAACGGCCATTCTCCGGCCAAAAGCGCATGGCGCGTTTCGGCATAGAAAGGGATAAGCTGCTGCACGAAATCGGTATGCAACAACCCCTCGACACCTATCAGCGGCATACATACCAGTCCGATGGTGAGTATCAACACACTTAGCCAGACAGTTTTCGACATCTCTCTCGGTTTGTTCATTCAACATCCATGCCCTCAATCGGCAAACTCCATCCTCCCCGCCTTCATCCGCTTCACGAGAGCATCGAAATCCTTATACTTCGGAAACAGAAACCTGTACACGCCGATACGCTTCATCACCCTAACTGTCAGCAGACACAAGGCGATAATGACAAATGCCATAGGTATGTGCCACAGCGGAGAGACGCCGTCAGTGAGTCCCGTCCCACGTTTAGCCTCGTTGAAGCCGCTTAGAAAGAAATAATGCAGTAGATAGATTTCCAGAGTCATCGTGCCTATCAAAGCCGTATAGCGGCAGATTTTTAGCCGTGACAGCTGCTCATTCAGGCTGTAGGCCATGAAGAATACTCCGAAAAGCACCCCTGCGATGCAGAGTGGCGACAGGAGTAATTCCATGCCCGTGTGCTCCACGCCCCACTGATGCGCTACAACGAAAAGCACGGCTACTAATGCGGCAGTCACACCCAACCGGTTCTTATTTACCTCTCGGCTGTCAATTTCTCGGAAAACTATGCTTGTCAACATGCCGAACAGAAAGAAGCAGCTGTTTTTCACCAGAGGTTGCATCATCAATAGTGAATTAAGATAGCGGGTATAGAATGCCCTGTCGTGGTTATACAAAACCATGTCAATTTTCACAAGAGCATACAGGCCTATGGCGGCTAAAAAGATAAACGTGGCAACATTACTCCATCCTTTCGACACTCTACTAACAATAAGCAACAACGGAGTCCATAACAGAAACAATCCTATTGAGACGAGTGGAAACCAGTAACCATTCTTGGTCACGCTAAAAACGGCCTCCTCAAAGGTAAAATAAGGAAACACTATCGTGTAAATAGTAAAAAACACTATCGTCGGAAAGAGTTGGGCAACTATTCGGCTCGAAAATCTTTTTCTGAAAAGTACTGGTGTAAAATTCGATGAATAGAGCAAGAATCCGCTGATGAAGAAAAACATCGGCATACGATAAGGTGTCAAGAGCGTGTTAAATCTGTTGATACTTCCGAAATGATCTTCAGAATGCATCAGCACAACGAGAATCATAGCTATTCCTCGCAGCATGTCTACGAAGAGCATACGTCCGCGCGCTGCAGATGTGCCTGAATGGAGAGAGGAATGCGTTTTCATTTGGCGTTTTTGCCTTTCGGTTACAGATACGGCGAGAGGAGGATGACGGCTATGAGGAGGGGCGCCACGTAGCGCACGATGAAGAGGATGGCCGGGAGCACGGCGGCGCGTATCGTGCCGTCGTTGGTGAGTTGGCGGCGGAAGAAATCGCGCGGCGCCACCCACCCCATGTAGATGCAGAGCAGGATGCCGCCGATTGGCAGCATGTAGTTGGTTGTCACATTGTCGAGAAAGTCAAAAATGGTCATGCCGCAGATGGTGTAACCGCTCCACGGCCCCACCGATAGCGAGCACACCGGCGAAAGCACCAGCAGCGGAAGCACCACGATGAGACACGCCGTGCGGCGTCGGCACTTGAGCCGTTGCCCTACGAACGCCACCGACACCTCGGCCAGCGAAATGGTCGAGGTAAACGCCGCCACCGTCAGCAACAGAAAGAAGAGGCTCGACCAGAGCGACGGCGCACCCATGCGCACGAAAATCTCGGGCAGAGTGACAAACACCAGCGTCGACCCTTCGAGACTGCTGTCGGTCAGACCGAAACTCATAACCGCCGGAAAGATAATCAGCCCCATCATTATGGCCACGAGCAGGTCGAGCAGCGCCACGGTCACGGCCGTGCGCGTCAGGCGCGTCTGCGGGGGATAGTAAGACGCATAGGTCACGAGGATGCCCATCGCGAGCGACAGCGAGAAAAACGCCTGCCCCAGCGCATTGATGAGCGTGCGTCCCGTGATGGCCGAAAAGTCGGGCCGCAGGAAGAAGCTCACCCCCTCGGCAGCCCCCGGCAGCGACAGCGCTACTCCCACAAAGCCGAGCAGCAGCAGAAACAGCAGCGGCATGGCTATGTTTGACATCTTTTCGATGCCCTTCTGCACCCCCAAAAGCAGGATGCCGAGATTGGCTATCACCATGATGACCGTGAAAACTATCGGCGACCACGCCGAGGCGATATACGCCGACATTCTTGAGGCGAAGACGGCCTCGTCGGCTCCAAGGTCAGCCGGCAGCGAGCTGTAGAGTTCGCCCGTCACCGACCGCAGCAGATATTCGAGCGTCCAGCCCGACACCACCATGTAGAACGACAGAATCAGATATGACGCCAGGACGGAAAACCCTCCCGCCAGACGCCAGTGCCGACGGCGCGGAGTGACGCGCGCGTAGACTCCCGCCGCATCCGACTCGCCCCCGCGGCCGAGGGCAAATTCAGCCGTCATCACCGGGATGCCCAGCAGAAAGATGCAGCCGATGTAGAGCAGCAGGAAGGCAGCCCCGCCGTTGGCTTGGGTTTCGGCGGGAAAACGCCATACGTTGCCGAGCCCTACGGCCGACCCGACCGTAGCGGCTATCAGGCCGATTTTTGATGCGAATTTGGGTGTCGTTGCCACTTTGGGTAGTTAGGGAGTCTTGATGAGGTGAAAGGAAGAATGAATGAAATGTCGCGCCGGGCTGTCAGCCGAACTTCGAGATTTTGCGCAGCTCCGGCTCGTTGAGTATCTTGATTTTGCGACCGTCCACCACGATGAGCTTCTCGTTGACGAAGAGCGTCAGCGTGCGTATGGCGTTCGCCGTAGTCATGTTCGACAGGTTGGCCAAATCCTCGCGCGCCATGTAGATTTTGAGCGTCAGATTGTCGTCCGACTCATACCCGTAGTTGTCGCGGAGCACCATCAGTGCCTCGGCCAGACGCGCACGGATATGCTTCTGCGTCAGATTGACAATCTTCGTGTCAGACGACCCGAGGTTGCGCGACAGCTCATGGATGAAAAACATCGCCAGATTGTTGTTGTTTTTCATAAGCTGTTCCACGAGCGTCATCGGAAGCGACCCTATCCTCGACGGTTCGAGCGTAGCCGCCGACGACACGTAAGGCTCTCTCGCGAAGTAGGCGCGATAGCCGAAATATTCCACCGGCTTTATCAACCGCAGGATTTGCACGCGGTTGCCCACGCCATCCTTATACTTCTTGACCTTACCTTCGAGCAGACACCACAGAAATTCGGGCTCATCCTTTTCGGCATAAATGATTTGATTTTTCTTGTAATTGTGTATGACGAAATTGTCCATCACAAGACGTTTCTCCTCATTGCTGAGCAACTGCCATATTTCGGCCATCTCTTCGGTGATGACTTGTTCGAGGGTTGTTCTTATCATGTACGTACTCTATTTAATATAGGAACGCGCGCGAGAGTCTGCACTTGTCCTGTCGTCAGAATAGATTGTAGGATTAAGATGTTATAGAAATGTGTTGTAAAACATACAAAATTACTCACAATCCCCCAAACAGAATAATTATTGGGGTTAAAAAAAGTTAACCCCACACCTATCCGGTCATTGTTTCTTCGGTTTGCTCCATGCACGGGCCTCCGAAGTTTTTCTGATTGACAACGCTGCCATGGCAAGCCATATCACTGCGGCTACCGCCGAGAGAATCGTGCCCGCACGCATTCCCGGCGGAGTGTAGGAAGCGGTCAGGAGATGACTGCCCGCCGCCACAGGGACGCCCATCATGCCGAGATTGACGCGCAGGGGCTCAATCGGCTCTCCGTCGAGGCTCAGGGTGAAACCGGGGTCGTCAGGCACGCTCAGAAAATAGAACGCTTCCTGCGGAGAGTTGAATTTGACGGTGAACCCGCGTCTGTTGCCCTCAAACTTTTCGGCTGTCACGGCGCGCCGTGCTTCAACGAGCGAGTCAAGCCGGGCGGTCAGGTTGATGTGCCCGCGTTTGAGCCATTTCGCGGCAATGAGCGTGTCGGCATCCTCCACCACAAGATTATCGAGCATCGGCTTCCACAGGTCTATCGAGTCGTTGAGTTGCTCCATCGCGACATATGGAATGGCATAGCCCTCGCTCACCGTCCCGCTGTAGAGTGCCTGGTATTCCGATTTCGGAACGAACGAGGTATAGGCCATACCCATCGGGATGTAATGCGGGAGTTCGTAGACGCGAAATCCCGCCACGGTGTCATACCTCTCGGGAAGCGGGTGGTAGGTGTTCTGCTCGAGCACGGGCGTGAGTCCTGACTCGCGGAAATACTTCATGGAGAAGAGGGCGGCCATGGAGTGGTTTCGGGTGGTGAGAAAGAACATCTGATTGACCGGCGAACCTGCCAAAAGCTGACGTATCTCAGACGTCACGCCTGAGACTCCGGAGTTGTACGACGTTATGCCGGGGCGGTTTTCCATCACGTTTTGGTTGGGGGTGACGTTGCGGATGTCCGTGCGGTAGGTCATCGGCCCCTCCGCTTCGTCGAAACCTTCGCCGTTGAAGATGCGCCACATGCGGGCGGCATACTCCGGATTGCGCTCGCGCAGATAGTAGGTGTTGAGTGCAAAAATCGCGTCGGTCAGCATGAAGTTCGCGATGGCCACCCCGACCACGGCCGGAATCAAGGTGCTTGGCCTGTAGCGCTGTCGTATGCAGTAGAGTGTCACCGCTCCGCACATCAGTCCGAAGCCCAGTGTAATCCAGCCCATGAGGGTGAAATCCGTGGGGCGGTAGCGCAGTGTGACGATGATTTTAAGCATCGCGGCCGCAAGAATGGCAATAATGTAGAATACGCCATACCTGCGGGGAATTTTCATAGAGGGTTGGGAGATGAGGTAGAGCGTCGCCACGACGAGCATCAGAGTGTAGGCGTAGCTCCATCGCTGATAGGCCAGACTTGTCATCATGGTGAATATCCCCGAGAGCGGAGTGAAGTAGAACAGCGTGAATATCATCACCATGACCGAACTCCAATGGCGTGGGTGCTGCCATGTCCACAGAATTGCAGCCGAGACTCCTGCGGCGGGGATGAACACCGTGACAGTGGCCGTGTAGTCAAGCATCCCCGTTGGAAAGAAGTCGCTGAGACGCGGCACGAGCATGAAGTAGAGCCTCTGGACCACGGTGAGGATGTAGCCCGGCAAATTAAACTGCTCGGCGGTCATTCGCGGGGCTTCGCTGATGTAGAGCGCCACCGGTAAAAGCATGAACGCGCTGAGCCCGACGCCGACGAGCACCGCCCCGACACCGCGGACGATGAACAGCGGTTTCCGGGCGATATGCTCCGACGTGACCACGCGGACAATAAAATAAATCGCCCCGCACAATAGCGACGGCACTGCGAAATAGTAGTTGACCACAATGACCGCCGCGGTGACTGCCGAGAGAATCGGCCATGCCATACGCTTGTCGCGGAGTGTGCCCTCGACTGCCCAGAGCAGGAGCGCAAACAGCATCACCGGCTCGATGAAAATGAAAAAGATGAGCGACGTGATGTAGTAGCTGGTGAGAGTATACATCAACGCTCCCGCGGTGCATAGATTTTCGCTGAAATCGAGTCTGCGCAAGTATAGATAAGCGCAGGCTGCCGTCAGAAGGGTCTTGAGGTAGAGACACGCTATCATCCCCCAACCAAGATAGCCTGTCGGAAACAGGCTCACAAACCAGGCGAACGGATTGAAGAGTGTGTAGTAGGCGTATTGCCCCATCACATTGTCGCCTAAAAGGGCGTTCCACGTCCACATCGGAAATCCTTCGGCTATGATGCGCCGTGTTTCCGCAAAGAAGGGCAGTATCTGCTGGATGGTGTCGGTATACCACCATTCCGCCATCGGGAAGCCGCATAGTTCGATGAGTCCGGCAAACAGAATGCCTGCGGTGAGCACCAGGGCTGTCAGGAGGAGGAGACGTTTCATGGGTGTCCGGTTTGTTTAGGTTAAAATGGGGTTCACTCTTGCGAGCGGGTGGTGATGTGGAAGCAGGGCTGGCCGCGCTCGTATTTCACATAGATTTTGCCCTCGTCGCGCATCGCGCGGAGCACTTCGGCCAGGATGCCCTTGAGGTCGTCGGCACTGCGCGCCGGACGCGGCGCGCCGGCTATGAACGAGGCATACGAGATGTCGAACGTCGTGCCGAGCTGATGCACCGAAGAGTCAATCGAGTTGCGGTTGACGCGGCGCAGTCTCTTGATGGTCGAGGGCGTGCGGAGCACCGATGTCACCTTGATGCGGTAGTCGCCGCCGCCGCGCACGGCGAGCGTGTCGCGAAATCTCCGCCCGATTTCGTGGAGTGCCGCTGCGGCTTCGGGCACGAGAAACGGCCGCGAATAGCGCAGCTCGTCAAGGTAGAAGTCGGCGCAGGTGGTCACCTTGGTGATGGGGCGGCGCAGTTGCCAGTGGCTGCGGGTGTCGCTGAGCGGCTCGATGCCAATCTGGCGCGCTCCCTCCCAATGCACGTAGTTGGAGTCGTTGAACGCCTTGCGCATGTCGCCGAAGTAGTTGACGTGGATGCGCTCCGTGCCGCCGGGCATCTCGTCGAGATGGTCAAGGTATTGGCTCACTGTGTCGAGGTCTACGATGTCGTCTACCGAATTGACCGTCCCTGCCACGGTCGGGGCAGTCTTCGCGGTCGTGGCAGGCTCCGCGGTTGTCTCCGGAGCGGGCACTTCGGTGTCGCGGTCGAGCCGTGCGTCGGCTGTCGGCACTTCGTCATAGATGTCTTCCTCGGTCACCGTGTGGCGCTCCACGGGTGTGCACATCACCACGCAGAGAAACACAAACAACGCCGCGGGCAGCAGCACGCGCAGCGCCTTGAGCAGATTAAACTTGCGTCTGATGCGACGTGGGCGGTTGTTGCCGTTGCCGCTCCCGCCGTTGCGATTACTGTTCATAGATTGTGTGAAGGTCGTCTATTTCAATGCCGGCCTCGCGCAGTGCCTCGGCGCGCTCCACGCATGTGCCGCACTTTCCGCAATGCGTCGGGCCTCCTTTGTAACACGAGTAGGTCAGACGGTAGTCTACCCCGAGGTCGCGCCCCCGGCGGGCTATCTCAGCTTTGGTCAGTCCCGTGTAGGGAGCTTCGAGCCGCAGCCCCTCGTAGGTGCCGGCGGCGATTGCTCCCGCCATAGCCTCGACGAAGGCCGGGCGGCAGTCGGGATAGATGGCATGGTCGCCGGCGTGGTTGGCTATCATCACTCCGCTCAGTCCGCGGCTCTCGGCCAGACCCGCCGCCACGGCCAGCATGATGCCGTTGCGGAAGGGCACCATCGTCGAGCGCATGTTGTCGTCGTCATAGTTGCCCTCGGGGATGGCGTCGCCTCCGCTCAGGAGCGAGCTTTCGAAGTGCCGGCCCATGAAGCCGAGGTCGATTTCTATCCATTCGATGCCGAGACGCTCGCAGTTGAGCCGCGCGCACCGGGCCTCGCGGCGGTTGTGGTTCGACCCGTATTGAAATGTCACCCCCGCCGCTATGCGCGGGGCGAATTCATAGAGCATTGTCGTGGAGTCCATGCCTCCCGACAGCACTAAGAGCATGTCGCGTTTCGTCTCAGAATTCATTGGGCATTGAGGCTAAGAGGCGCGCCGCCACGAGGTCCTGATGGTCGGCGTCGCCATGGTTGGCAAAGGGGTGGATAGCTATTCCGCCGCGAGGGGTGAAGATGCCTTTCACCTCGATGTAGCGCGGGTCCATCAGCTTCACGAGGTCTTTCATTATGATGTTGACGCAGTCTTCGTGGAAATCGCCGTGGTTGCGGAAAGAGAAGAGGTAGAGTTTCAGACTCTTGCTCTCCACCATCCGCTCGCGCGGTATGTAGCTGATGAGGATTTTGGCAAAGTCGGGCTGACCCGTCTTGGGGCAGAGCGACGTAAACTCGGGACAGGTGAATGTCACGAGGTATTCGTTTTCGGGATGCTTGTTGGGGAATGTCTCAAGCACCTCGGGGGCATATTGGTCGGGATAGCTGGTGGCGGTGTTGCCGAGCAGCGAGAGCCCTTCGAGTTGTTCGGTAGTGCGCATTTTTGCGTGTGGGGTTTTACGTATGTGTTCGAAATACTTTAATAAATTGTGTTATGAAGTATGTGGATGAAATTTTGCATTCGGCTGAAGGCGTTATGGGGTTCCATAACAACTGAAGCCGAATTAGAAAGTTCGCCTCAGAATTCATGAGCCAATTTATTAAATAATTTCCGACACATACTTATGATTGTTGTATGATGACGAAATGGCCCGAGCGATAGGCGAAGTCCACCAGCCCGAGGGCGTGGGCGTCCATGAGCACCTGCGTCGCCGCCGTCTCCGAGATGTGGGCCGTGAGCATGAAGTCGCGAAGGGAGGTGCCTTCGGGGCGCGCGGCCAGCGACAGGAGCGCCATGCGTTCGGCCGAGGGACTGAACGACAGTGCACCCGCTTCGGCGCGGTAGCGCCACGCGCGCTCCACCACCGGGGGCACGACGATGTTTTCGTCGGCCACTCTGTAGTAGCACTTCATCGTTCCGTCGGCTTCCCTGACCGCCACGGGCGGCTCCGTCCGGCTTTTGGCCGCGATTTCCACCCTCACCACCACCTTGCCCCCTTCGCAGCGGAAGGCGGTCGACGTCACCTCGCGCGCCGGGCGGCAATACATTTCGGCCGCCTGCTCTATGAGGTAGATGTCTTCGTCGGTGCGCAGACCTGCTATCTGGCCGTTGTCTTTCACCCCGACCAGAAGCCTCCCGCCGTCGTTGTTGGCAAACGCCGAGAGCGACCGTGCTATCTTGCGGGCGTCCGAGATGGCAAACTTGAAGTCCTGGTGCTCATGCTCTCCCTCTTCGATGAGCGAGGCTATGTAGAAGGCGCCTCTGATGCCTTTCAGGTCTTTCACGCCTGCGCCTCCCCGGGATAGTTGAGGTTTTCGTCGGTCAGGTTGTCAAGCACTTCGTCGGCAAACGTGCGGGCGGCTTTCCGGGCTCCTTCGAGGTCCATGAAGCTGTAGTTGCCGCAGTCGCGCGGTGTCGCGCCGGGGATTTCCCCTTCAAACGTGGCCACGAAGTCCATCGTCTCTTTGACGAGGCCGGCTATGTCGCGCCCTTCGAGTTCGCCCTGAAGGATGAGGTAGTTGCCTGTGCAGCAACCCATCGGCCCCCAGTAGACCACCTTGTCGGCCCACACGGGGTGGTTTCTCAGAAACGTCGCAGCGAGGTGCTCCATGGCGTGGAGCGCTGCGGGACTGATGGCCTCCTGACGGTTTGGCTCGGTCAGTCGGATGTCAAACGTGGTGAGTGTGTCGCCTTTGGGCGTCGTGTCGCGGCGCGACACATAGATGCCACGCTTCAGGCGCGTATGGTCTATCGTGAAACTCGGTATCTTTTTCATAGCGTAGAGAGCGTAGAGAGTGAGTGTTAAGGGATGGTGAGTGGAAACTTCCGAAGCAGAGCCCCAGTAGGGTAGGGCACTGCTCAGAGAGCGTTGATGAGCGTCTCGACCAGCGCAAACGTGTGGGCCGGGGCCTCAGCCCAGAAGTCGTCATACTGGCGCGAATTGTCGTGCGAGCACCACGGCGTGTCGCTGATGATGCGCATGCAAACGTAGGGCACTCCGCGCGCGCAGCAAACCTGACCGATTGCGGCCGACTCCATGTCTACGGCCAACGCCTCCGGGAAGTGTCCCAGGATGGTGTCTATCTCCTCGCGACGGGAGATGAAGAGTTCGCCCGAACAGATGAGACCAGTCTTCACATGCCGAGCCAACGCGATTTCTTCGGGAACGACCGTGGGAATGATGCGCGGCGACCCGGGCACGCGGCCCCATTCCTCGCCGATACACCAGAAATCGTGGTGAGCCACACCCGATGCGAGTACAACGTCCATCACGGCGACACCCTCGCCCGCTCCGGCTGCCACACCCGTGTTGACCACCACGTCAGGCGCGAACGTATCGAGCAACAGCGTCGTGCCCATCGCGGCATTCACCTTACCGATGCCGCACTCCATGGCCACGATGCGCCGTTCTCCTATCCTACCCGTATGAAACGTTGTCCCGTGCACCTCCTCGGTGCGGGCATCCTCAAGCAGTGGCAGCAGCAGCCCGAGCTCCTTGCTCATGGCCACGATTATGGCGATTGTCTTCATTGTCGGTTCTGATATTGATTTCCGACTGCAAAGTTACGAAAAATTCCTCAAATCCCCATGCGATAATCCCCCAACG
>JAIDCC010000117.1 GCA_029056055.1 Duncaniella sp. | reverse complement strand
CCCTCTGACAGCTCCAATCCGCACCATTAAAACACCGCGCCTTCCATCGAAGAGATAGCAGCCGGAAGGAATGATTGGAACGAGGCAGCAACGCAATGCGGTTCAAATAAAGAATTGAGGAAGTCCAGTTCCACATCCCGCCGCGGATGCGGTGCGGCACGGGTCAATCGTCTGATTAGCAGGTAGGGACGCGCCATGGCGCGTCCACGCAGGCCCACGACGTCGAATTTTCGCCACGACGTGATGCCAATTCCCCATTCAACATTTTCGCATAAGAATTTCCGCCGATTTTTGCGTTTTTGTGTGCCGCGGTGCCAATTCGCCGCGGACGCGCCATGGCGCGTCCCAATGCTGTTTACTTAAGGATTTATTATTTAATATTAGTCCTATTAATCAACGATTTAGTATTATGAGTTTCGGGAATGAAAAAGCTTAAGTAAACAGCATTGTGGCGCGTCCCTACCTGCTAATCAGACAATTATAGTGCAATGCATCCCCTCCGGGGATGTGGTCAATCCTCTATTTGAACCGCGTTGAGGCAGCAACGTGGTCAGGTGCACATTTGACTATACCTGAATGGGATTTCGAGGGGAAGGACCAAGGCCATTCTCTTCATAGGCGAGGTAGACATGCTTTAGCCTCTCTGAAAGGCAATATAACGCACTGATATTCATCGTCTAATACGCAAAAGCGACCTGCCGCATGACAGCGGCGGGTCGCTTTTGGTTTTCGCGCCGGGGGTCGGGGGAAAGCAGGGGGATTTTGCTGTTTGATGAAAATTGGTTAATTTTGCAGAGATTTTTCAGGTGGTCAGACTGCCGCCCGGCTGCCCGAGCCGCAGGGCAGACACAACCCTGCGAGCGCAATCAGCCGCAACACATCATCCGGTCAGCCGCAACACATCATTTTCTCTTAGTCTCTACAGCATGGATATCAAACTACTCAAAGACCGGCTACTTGCCGGCGGCGAATTGAGCGAGGCTGAGGCCTACGCCCTCGCCGACCTTGACGCGTCGCGTCTCGACGAACTGCTCGAGGCAGCCCGTGAAATCACGGAGCACTTCGGCAGCCGGAAGTTTGATTCGTGCTCGATAGTCAACGCCCGGTCGGGGCGGTGTCAGGAAGACTGCAAATGGTGTGCGCAGTCGGCGTCGTATCCCACACAGACGGCGTGCTATCCGCTCGTCGACCGCGAGACCTGCCTGGCGCTTGCCGACTACAACGCCTCGCGCGGCATCGGACGCTACTCGATGGTGACCTCGGGGCGCGCGGTGAGCGGCAAGGCACTCGACACGCTTTGCGACTACTACCGCGCCCTGCACGCGGCACATCCCGAAACGGGGCTGTGCGCTTCGATGGGGCTTCTCGACGCCGAGGCACTGCGCCGACTGCGCGAGGCGGGAGTGGAACGCTATCACTGCAACCTCGAAACGGCACCGTCGTTTTTCGGCACGCTCTGCTCGACCCACTCAATCGACGACAAAATCGAAGCCATCGCGAAAGCCCGCGAGGCGGGGATGGAAATCTGTTCGGGAGGCATCATCGGAATGGGCGAGACCATGCGGCAGCGCGCCGAACTGGCCCTGACGCTCCGCACCGTGAGTCCGGTGTCGATACCCCTCAACGTGCTCCAGCCAATCCCGGGCACACCGCTCGAAGGGATGAAACCGCTCACCGACGAAGAGCTGCTTCAGACCGTGGCCATCTTCCGCTTCGTGCATCCCCGCGCCGTGCTGCGCTTTGCGGGCGGGCGGGCGCGCATCTCGGCCGACGCGCAGCGCCGCGCACTCAAAGCGGGAGTGAACGGCGCCATCATGGGCGACCTTCTCACCACAATCGGCTCGCAGATAGCCGACGACATCAAACTCTTCACCGAAGCCGGCTATGAATTCTGACCTCAATCTGACGAAAGAGCAGGCCACGCGCTATCGCGGCCACATCTCGCTTTGCGAAATCGACCTTGCCGGGCAGCGGCGCCTCTGCGACGCCCGCGTGCTCATCGTAGGGGCGGGCGGACTGGGGAGCCCCGTGGCGCTCTACATTGCCGCCGCCGGTGTGGGGCACATTTCGATAATCGACCCCGACACGGTGAGTCTCAGCAACCTGCAACGACAGATAATCCACACCACCGACGACCTCGGCGCACCGAAGGTGACGAGCGCGCGCCGCGCCATCGAGAAGCTCAACCCCGAGGTGAGGGTGGACACCTATGACAACCTGCTCACCCCCGACAACGCCCCTGAGCTAATCGGCAAGAGTGACGTGGTGGTAGACTGCACCGATAATCTCGACGTGCGCCTGGTAATCAACGACACCTGCGTGGCCCTTGGCAAACCGTTTGTCTTCGGAGCCGTGCGCCGCTTCGAGGGGCAACTCTTCACCCACACGCCCGGCACGGCCGACTACCGGAGCATCTTCGCCCCCGAAGGCGACGAGGCCGAGACACTGCCCTGCGCCATAGACGGAGTGCTCAACACGGTGGTGGGCGTGATAGGCGCGCTCCAGGCCACCGAGGTAATAAAACTCATAGTAGGCACGGGCGACCTCCTGACCGACCGGCTCCTCACGTTTGACGCTATTACAATGACATTCAACACATTCAGAATATGACAACCCAGACACCCATCCGTATAGAAATCGTGGGAAGCTTTCTGCGCCCCGAAAATCTCGTCGAGGCCCAGAGCGAAGCCCATGCCCGACGTCTGCCCGACGACGAATACTATGCAATAGAAGACGCCGCCGTCGACGCGCTCATCGACCGCGAGCTTGCGGCCGGACTTCAGGTGGTGACCGACGGCGAAATGCGCCGCCATCAGTGGGACCGTGACTTCTGGAACGGTCTCGACGGCATCGACCGCGACCGCCACGACTACGGACACGTGTTCGTAGACGAGCCTGTGGGCAAAGACTTCCTGCGCTTCACCTCGCGCATCGGCTTCAACCCCGAACACCCCTTCTTCGGCAAACTGACCAAACTCATCCGCCTCACGCACGGACGCGCCGAGGTGCGTCAGGCCATCCCCTCGCCGGGCGAGCTCTACATGCGCATCCTGCGCATAGGTTTCGACGACCCCTCGCGCATCTACATCTCGCCCGAAACGCTCGAGCAAGACATCATCGACGCCTACCGCAAGACCATCGAGGAGTTCTATCGTCTCGGCTGCCGTCACATCCAGTTTGACAACGCCGTGTGGGGACGTCTCGGCACGGGCGACTGCCAGCGCACACTCCTGCTCGGCGGCATCGACCCCGACCGCATCTCGGACACCCTCATCCATCTTTTCAACGAAGTGGTGAAAGACCGCCCCGCCGACCTCGAAATCACCCTGAGCATCGCAGCCGACGAGACACTCCCTCCGCGATGGACCGACCCCGACGAGCTCTACCACCTGCGCCGCATGCTCTCGGAAATGGATGCCGACGCCTTCCTGCTCCCCTTCAACCTGCACAACCCCGAGGAACTCGATGCGCTGCAATACGTCCCCGCGGGCAAACGCATCATCGTCGGACTTGTCGACGGCAAATCGGCCGGCATGGAAAGCATCGACGACATCCGCGAGGCGATAGCCCTGGCCGAGCGCTACGTGCCGCGCCACCTCCTGAGCGTCTCGCCCACGTGCGGCTTCAACGTGCGCCATTCCGACGTGCTCGGACTCAACTACGAGACGCAGTGGGCCAAGCTCGACCTCCTGCGTCAAGCTGTCGAGGCATAGACACGGTTTTGATTTTCCACCCCCGCATCACCCCGGGCCGACTCACCCCACTGAGTCGGCCCGGGGCTTTTTTTGTGTGCAAACGGTGATTATCGCACTATCGAGGGTGTGATAAGGATGTAATTTTGCAGCGTAACGAGCCCCCTGACGCAGCCGTCATGGTGCACCAGGGGGGCTTTACGAACTAATTACACTACAAAATTACGTTATGAAAACAGACCTTTTACATCTCAACAAGGGGGCGATGCGGGCGCTTTGGCGCGAGAGGCGGTTGCTCCAACCCAACATTCCTACGGCGTCGGAGGGGTCGCTCTCGCCGAGCGTGTTTGACTCGATGCTTGATGCGGAAATCGACGAGTGGTATCGCAACTACCTGCTGACGGCGCCGGTGCGCGACTGCGAGCCGACCGACCTCGGAAGTCTGGCGGCCATGGTGCCTGCCGTGGGCGGCGCGGGGGTCGAAGTGGTGCTCCCGCAGATGGTGGTCAGGGTGACCGGGGTAAGAATGTCGGGGTGGCGTCGCGACGCCGACATCGTCGCGGGGCCGTCGCCACGTCTGAGGGCGATGCAACAGAACCGTTTCACCCGCGCCGGGGCGTCGAATCCGTTGGCGCTCGTCGAGCATGGGCGTGTGTATCTCTTTCCTCCGTCGGGACGACTGGAGCGGTTGGAGGTGCTGATGCACGACGGCGAGAATTACAGTTTTGCCCCGGGTGCGCTGGCGTCGCTGCGCCCCATCGAAGAAATCTAATTTATTCAAAACCAAAACTTGCTTATGACACTTATCGAAAGAGCACGCGAGGCGTGGATGAAATGCGCTTCGCTCAGGGAGACGCGGCGCCGACTGATGCGCTACACCTACGGACGGCAGTGGGACGACCCGGTGAGACATCCGGCCCACGGCATCATCACCGAGGGACAATTCATGGAACTGCAACACCGCACGCCGCTGACCAACAATCTGCTGCGCTCGCTCGTGAAAGGCGTGGTGGGGCGTTTCCGCTACAATCTGGCGCTCGCGGCGTCGGGCGACACCGAGGGGCCGCAACTCTTCGGGCAGGCCACGTCGAGGCTGCCGGAGGGGGTGGCCGAGGGAAACCGCATCGACGAACTCGACGCGCGAATGCTCGAGGAATTTCTGATATCGGGGTGCGCGATACAACACATTTCGGTGGAAGGGCGACCGGGCGGAGGGCCGAATGTGTGGGTTGACAACGTTAGCCCGGCGCGATTTTTCTGCAACCGCTTCCTCGACCATCGCGGTCAGGACCTGCGGCTCGTGGGAATGATACACGAAATGAGTCGCGAGGAGATGCTGATGCGCTTCGGGCGGTCGAAGTCGAAAGCCAAGGTCGTGGCCAAGGCCTTCGCGGCCTCGAGCGGAGAGCTGCGCGTGGCTGGAGTCGACCTGGCGCGCGAGGACGACAACGAATCGTTTGACTATCCGTCAGACCCCGAACTCTGCCGTGTGATAGAGGTCTGGACCTACGAGGTAGACGTGACGCGGCGCCGCCCGACGGGGAAATGGATGTGCAGCTTCATGACCGCCGACGGCACCGAACTGAAGAGAATGGAGTCGCCCTTCGGCCACGGCGAGCATCCGTTTGTCATCAAATTCTATCCGCTGACCGACGGCGAGGTGCATCCGTTCATCGAGGATGTGATAGACCAACAGCGCCACATCAACCGCCTCATTTCTGAAATCGACACCGTGCTGGCCCACGCGGCCAAGGGCACGCTGCTCTTCCCGCAGGAGGCGCTCATCGGGGGCATGACCGTGGAGCAACAGGTGGGGTTGTGGAACCAACCCGGGGCGGTGATTACCTACAAGGGAGGCCCCGACAACATGCCGCGCGAGGTGCACAGCACGTTGCAGACGCAGGGCGTGTCGCAGCTTCTCGAAACCGAGATGCAGCTGTTCAGGCAGATTTCGGGGGTGAGCGCGGCGTTGCAGGGCGAGAGCGTTGGCAATTCGACCTCGGCGAGTCTGTATGACGCGCAGGTGGCCAATTCGACCATCGGACTGCTCGACATCTTCGCCACGTTCAACTCGTTTCGCGCCATGAGAGACGAAAAGGTGATGCGCAGCGGTCCGGGAAACATAATTTAACACTCGTGTGCGGTATTTCTTCCCACCTCACATTGTAATTTTGCCAACACAAGAACCAAGACAACTTTTTTATCCGATTATCAAAAACCAATAGTAACTGTATGCTTTCATTTGTCGATACCCGCGACCGCCACTTCCGCGCCGCCTGCCGCCGCATCATCAACGAACTCCCCGCCGGAGAGACCCTTACGCTCGACGAGCTGATAGAGAAAGCCATCCACACGGAGGCACCCCACTATTACTGCACCTACGAGTATGCGCTGCGCATGGTGAGGGTGCTACGCCACGGGCGGCTGGAGGTGCGCCGCGACCGCCGCCACGAACTGTGGTGTGAACTGTCGGCACGCTGCCAACAGCTCGAAGAGAAAAAGGGCTGGACGCTGCCCCACGCCCTGAGTCATGTGCTCGCCACGGGACGGGCCACGCAATTTTTCATCACCCCCGAGCGCGCCCGCCGCATCCTCACCATGACGGCGGGGCCGAAGGGGACGCAGGCGGCCGACGCGCTCGCGGGATAGAAAAAATTTCACTCATCAATACTACGATTACGATTACGATTATGTTATTCCGATTATCATCATCAGTGATTTACGACACGATAAGGGCGCACGCAGCGATGCGTGCAGCCGACGCACAGAAGGAGGGAGTGCCGGGAGCCGACCTTGACATTTTTCTTTCGCCCGAGAGGACGGGGCTTGTGGCCATCCTCATCAAAAACAGTTTCGCGCGCCTCGTCGGGCGTCTGCCGAAGGGGCTTGTGACGGCCAGCAGCATTGGCGACGAGCAAGCCGACTCCGACCCCGGCGAGGAGGCGATGACGGCCTCGGAGGAGGATGTGGAGCTGACGGCGGAGCTTGCCATCGGGAGCGAGACCAACGCGGCGGCAATGAGACGGTCGCTCGAACAGGCTGTGGCCATGGATGTGCTTGCGGGCTATGCGGCGCTGCGCGGAGAGGCGACGGCTGCGGCCGAGTATCGCGCTCTGGTCGACGTCGACATGGCCGCCATCGAGGCCGACGTGACGCCCGTGAGGCCGTTTCTGAGGCCGAGATGGGTGTGCTGAAGGGGGGATTTGCCCCGATGCGACGCCGGTCACAGCGACCATGTACGGACGTAATTATTTGATAGACAATCAATATCCGCAGGAGGCGAATTTGCATGGAGACCGGGATATTTCCACATCGTGGGTCTGCGCGGACGCGCCATGGCGCGTCCCTACCTGTAAATCAGAGCATTACAATTCATTAACATACAATTTATTTCTTATGAGAACCATCAAAAAGATTATTATTCATTCGACGGCTACGCCTGCGGGGCGCGCTGTGAGTGTGGGAGAGATTGATGCGTGGCACCGCGCACGAGGTTATGAGGGCATCGGCTATCACTTCGTTGTCGGGCTCGACGGCGAGGTGAGTGCGGGGCGCGCGCTCGAGAAGGCAGGGGCACATTGTCTGGGTCAGAACGCCGACTCGGTGGGCGTGGTCTACGTCGGGGGCACAGCCGCCGACGGCAAGACGCCCGTCGACACGCGCACCGAAGCCCAGCGCGTGGCGCTGCGTGCCGTCGCGGCCACTCTCAAGGGATGTTTTCCGGGCGCGAAGGTCTACGGACATCGCGACTTCCGCCCGACGGCGTGCCCGTCGTTTCCCATCGAGGAGCTATAATTCGTTAACGCGCCATGGATAAGTATGTGTTCGAAAATATTTAATGCATTGGCTCATGAATTCTGAGGCGAACTTTCTAATTCGGCTTCAGTTGTTATGGAACCCCATAACTCCTTCAGCCGAATGTAAAATTTCATCCACATACTTCATTACCCAATGCATTAAATATTTTCGAACACATACTTACAAGCAATTTTTTCGCAAAAATTTGTTAACACATCGCATTTTTCCAAGAATTTATTTGGTATGTTAGCAAAAAGCCACTAATTTTGCATCGTGTTTTTCATGGTATTAGATTTAAGGTTAATTAAGATTGGTTGTCGGGAGACAACCTTCTTTTTTGTGCCTGTTTTGAGGCGCGGAACAACCACGTTCCCGCCGCCGGCAGACAATATTGAGGCCATCGCGTCGAAAAAGATGTAAGTATTTTTGGCGCATAGAGATATAATGCGTATCTTTGCAAACATCAATCATCATTTCCGGAAAAATTCCAAAACCAAGACACACCGATACGCTTTGATCAACTTTAATCTCCTCTTTGCCCGACGGAGCAACAATCCGTTAATCCAGCTTTTCAGATATTTTCTGGTGGGAGGCGTGTGCTTTCTGGCCGATTTCGGCCTGATGGTGGCGCTCACCGAAATCTACGGGCTCAACTACCTGCTTTCGGCCTCGCTGAGCTTCTGCGTGGGGCTGACGCTCAACTATCTGCTGTCGATAGGCTGGGTGTTCGACCGCCATGCCGCGAGCCGCGCCGAGGCTATGCGCGATTTCGCCGGGTTTGCACTCATCGGAGTGATAGGCCTCGGGCTCAACGCCGTCATAATGTGGGCCGCTACAGATGTGGCCTCACTCCACTACACGCTCTCAAAAATCGTCTCGACGGGCGTAGTGTTCGGCTGGAACTTCATAGCACGCCGCTGTCTGACATCGCAGTCGACGGAGCGCGCACTCACCTCTAACCCTCAAAAGAAATCAATATGTCAGACAACGTAACGCGTCGCAAAAGAGTGGTGATAGCCGGAGCGGGTCCTGCCGGACTCACGGCAGCCTATACCCTGCTCAAACAGGCTCCCGGGCTCTATGAACCCGTCATTTTCGAAGCCACCGACGCGATAGGCGGCATATCGCAGACCGTCCGTCACAACGGCAACCGCATAGACATCGGCGGACACCGCTTTTTCAGCAAGAGCGACCGCGTCACCGACTTCTGGAACGAGGTGATGCCCATGCAGACCTCTCCCGCGGCCGACGAGTTGCTTTTGGGCGCGGCGCCCGCTCACGACACGGCCCACGACCCCGAGCAGACCGACCGCGTGATGCTCAAGCGCCGCCGCGTGTCGCGCATCTACTATCTGCGCCGGTTTTTCGACTATCCGGTGCGTCTGAGCGTGGCCACACTGCGGGCCATGGGACTCGGCCGCACGTTTAAGGCGGGCATGGGCTATCTGGCCACCAAATTCAACCGCCGCCCCGAGACGTCGCTCGAAAATTTCTACATCAACCGCTTCGGCAAGCCTCTCTACGAAATGTTTTTCGAAGACTACACCGAGAAGGTGTGGGGCGTGCATCCGTCGAAGCTCGGAGCCGACTGGGGGTCGCAGCGCGTGAAAGGACTTTCAATCACGGCTATCCTGAAAGACATCGTGGCCAAGCAATTCGGACCGAAGCGCGACGCGCGCGAGGTGGAGACGTCGCTCATCGAGGAATTCGTCTATCCAAAGCTCGGCCCGGGCCAACTGTGGGAAACTGTGGCCGTCGAAGTGAAAGCCATGGGCGGGCGCATAGAAATGCACACCGAGGTGACGGCCATCGAGGCTGACGGCACGACGGGCAAAATCGGAGCCGTCGAGGTGTGCGACAACGCCACGGGCGAGCGCCGCAAGGTGGAGTGTGACTACTTCATCTCGTCGATGCCCGTGGCCGACCTCGTGACGCGGCTGCAAGGGTTTGACGTGCCCTCCGACATCCGCCGCGATGCCGCCGCGCTCCCCTACCGCGACTTCATCACGGTGGGGCTGCTCGTGCCGAAGCTCAAAATCAAAAACGAGACCAAGCTCGCCACCTATGCCGACCGCATCCCCGACACATGGATTTACGTGCAGGAGCGCGACGTCAAGCTGGGGCGCATTCAGGTGTTCAACAACTGGTCGCCCTACATGGTGAAAGATTTCAAGGACAAGGTGTGGATAGGCCTCGAATACTTCTGCAACGAGGGCGACGCGCTCTGGGAGATGGCCGACGCCGACTTCATCGACATGGCGCGGCGCGAGCTTGCCTCGATAGGCATCATCGACGCCGACGACGTGGAAGACGCCGTGCGCATAAAAATCAAGAAAGCCTATCCCGCCTACTTCGGCACCTACTCGCAGATGGAGGCCATACGCGGCTACCTCGACACTATCCCCAATCTCTATTGCGTGGGGCGCAACGGGCAGCACCGCTACAACAACATGGACCATTCGATGCTGACAGCCATGGAGGCCGCCGAAGCCATCATGGCCGGAAAGACCGACAAGGCCGCAGTGTGGAGCGTAAACACCGAGCAGGAGTATCATGAGTCGAAATAGACGGCTCGCAGAAATCTTTCTGCCGAAGGGGTTGCCCAAAGGAGTGAGGACGTGCTATGTGGCCATCTACGCTATTGTGGCAGTCTACTCTGTGGCGATGATAGCTACTGCACACATCATCGTGGGATACGACACCGCGAGCTATTACGCGGCTATTGACAATCTCCTCGCGGGGCGTCCCGACCTGTGGCGCACGCCCGTCTATCCTCTCATCCTTGCGCTCTGCCGCTCCGGCGGTCAAGCGTTGGGCGGAGGCGGCGAGGCTTGGGCGGTGGTGCAGACGGCCCAATGGGTAGTGCTTTTCCTCGCCATTCCGGCGTTTCGTCTCGCTGCCGCCCGCGTCATCGGCCCTCATCCGAAGGCGGTGCTTCTCGCCACTGCCGTGTTCGCTCTCCATCCGGCCCTGCTCTCCTACCCCGACCGGATGCTCACCGAGAGTTTCTCAATCTCGTTTTCGGCGTTCTTCGTGGCGTCCTTTCTCAAGGGCGTCACCGAAAATCGCAGCGCCTCGATGTGGCGTGCCATGGGGTGGCTCACCGTGCTCGTCATGCTGCGCCCGGTGTTTGTGTGCTATCTGCCCGTCGCGGCGGTGGCCATCGTCATCTACGGCGTGCAGTGCCGGCACACGTGCCGGCGAGCGCTGCGCGCAGCCGTCGCAGGCTTTCTGCTATGCGTCGGTGTATGCGCGGGCTATGTCGCGGCCATGCACCGCACCTACGGAATCCATTCGTTGACGATAGTAAGTTCCGTCAACAACTACTACCTCTTTTGGCCGAAAGGAATGGTTGTAGCCGAGTCGGCCACATCGCCCGAGGTGGCCGAGGCCATCCGACGCAACGTTAAGCCTCCGATAGGCGAAAACTATGAGGATGTTTGTTTAGCCGGTTGGGAAGACGAGATGGCGTTTCTCAGAGAAATCAGTCCGGTGTCTTTTGAAAGCTACATCAACACGATGATGAAGCGCCATCGCGACGTAGTGGCGGAAGAGGCTGTCGCACGTCTCACCCAAAAGTCGTGGAGCTATCATCTCTCGTCGCGCGACTTCGTGACCAAGCGGCTCGGTTTCAAACTACCCGCCATTTTTTCAATCGCCGCCGGGCTGCTGTTTCTGACCATCACGTCGCTATGTCTCGCCGTGCTATGGATTCGTCGCCGGAGAGTCAACGTCGGCGTTTTCATCACAACCGGACTCCCTCTGGTGCTGATGATTTCGACACTTATCGGTGCGCAAAGCGATTATCACCGCCTCTTCATTCCGGCACTGCCGCTGTTCTACCTGCTCGGCATCTACTGCGCGCAGCGTGTGTGGACACGATTCAAACTTAACCAACAATTACCATAATGATAAGGTCTTGGTTATCACGCGCTCTTAACTGTTTTCTCCCCCCGGAACTACCGAAGGGTGTCAAGTGGGGCTACGCGGCTGTCTATGCCCTCGTGGCGGCCATAGCCGTTTACTTTTCGTTCGTCAAGCCGTATGCCACCACCACATGGGATACGGCGGGCTACTTCACCGCCTTCGATACGCTTGCTTCGGGCCGGCTCGATTTGTGGCGCACGCCTGTCTATCCGATTGTGATAGGGGCAATTCGCACCATAGCCGCTCCTTACGAGCTGAGAGCCGTCGAGGTGGTGCAGTGGATAGTGTTTTTCCTCTCTATTCCTGCCATGAGGCTCGCCGCCACGCGCGTGATAGGCGAGCGTCATCACACGGCTGTGTTCGCAGCCACGGCTCTCTATGCGCTCTGTCCCTCAATTCTTGCCTACAACGATTTCATCCTCACCGAGAGTCTGTCGGTCAGCGGGTCGGTGTTTTTCGCAGCCTCGCTTCTTAAAGGGCTTCGCCTTGACCGCCCGGGGGCGATGCACCGGGCTATGCTGTGGCTGCTTGCCCTCATCATGCTCAGGCCACTCTTCGTGTGCTACCTGCCCGTGATGGCAGTGGTCATTGTCGGCTACCGTCTGCAAGGCGGAGCAAGAGTGAGACGCGCCTTCCGCTCGGCCCTCCTGGGGTTTGCGGTGTGCATCGGTGTGCTCGGGGGCTATGTGGCCGTGATGTATCACACTTATGGCATAACGTCGCTCTCGATAGTCAACTCGCTCAACAATTATTACATTTTCCGCAGAAATGGCGTGGTGACACCCGAGTCGGCATCGAATCCGGTCGTAAAGGCTGCGATAGAGCGGCATTTTGTGGAGAATGCAAGGTTTGAGCAGATTTGGGCCGAAGAGCTGAACATTCTGGATGATGTGGGCCCCGCGGTGTTTGCCGACTATATCGGCGAACTGATGGCAAACCACCGGCAGACGATTGTAGACGTGTGGTCGTTCCGTCTGTTTTACAAATCTACCTATTACGCGCTCAGTCACGACGCGCAGATGACCTGTCGCTTCGACCGCCCCAAGCCTCCTTTCATACCGCTATGCGACGGCATGGTGTTTCTCATTCTGACCCTTACGGCACTCTGCTGCCTTTGGGGATGGCGGCGCCGCGTCAATCCGGAGGTACTTTTCGTCGGGGGCGCGCCACTTGTGCTTATGGTCAGCTCTCTCATCGGAGCGCAGGATGAATACTCCCGTCTCTCCCTTCCGGGTATCCCCCTCATTATTCTTTACATCATCTATCTCACCGACAGGATATGGCACGGTTTCTTACGGCTTCGCGCGCGCTGAGGGCGGGCTACCTGCTGACGTATGCGCTCGTGGCGTTAGCGGGGTGCCTGTCGCTGTTCACGGGCGACTGGAAAGTGGAGTGGTATGACTCGCCCTCCTACTTCGAGGCGGCACAGTCGCTGTCGTGGGGGATGGCCGACCGTGTGCGCACGCCCCTCTACCCGGCTCTGATTCTGCTGCTCGACGCGATTGCGGGGAAAGGCGCGGTGATGACGGGGCTGAGGGTGGTACAATGGGGATTGTTTTTTGTGGGCGTGGGGGTGATGAAACGCACGGCGGTGAGACTGTGGGGCGACGGCGTCGCGGCTCTCGCGGCTACGGCTCTCTTCGCACTCTATCCGGCGTATTGGGTCTACAATGACTCGATTCTCACGGAGAGTCTCGCCGTGACGATGACGGTTTTCATGGTCGGAGCCATAACGCGGGGGCAACAGACGCGCTCGCGCGCAGCCGTGGTGATGGCGTGGGTGTGGCTCGCGGCACTCCTCGCGCTGCGGCCGGCGCTGGTGGGATATCTGCCCGTAGTGGCTGTGTGGGGGCTCATGCTCAAGGGGCGGAGATGCCTTTCGGGGGTGATGCTCGCGCTGACGGTTGGCCTGCTCGGCGGCTACACGGCACTGATGCGCCACACCTACGGCATCAGCCGGCTGACGACGGTGAGCGCCACCAACACGTTTGCCACTCTGAGACTCAATGGTTTTATAGCTCCGACAGACTATGCCGACCCCTACACGCGGGCCTCGCTCGAATGTGCGTTTGCCGAAAGCGGCACGGTGCCGACGCTCGAAGAGTGGGGAGGCGAGAATCTTACTTCGATGGTGCTACTCGGGCCGCAGGGCTATGACCGGATGATAGCCGAGGCGGCACGGCGCTACCGCGGGGAAATGGCGGGGTGTGTGGTGCGCCGCGTGGAGCGTGACGTGGCCGACTACCCGCTGTTTGAACACCGCTTGTTTTTCTGGCGCTACGTCAGACAAGCGCCTCCGTCGCCCTCGATACTTTGGGGCGCGTGGGGACTGGCCGTTACGGGGATTGCGCTTCTGGGCGCGATGGCGGTGAGGCGGCGTTGGATGCCTGTGGCCTTCGTGCTGTGCGGACTTCCGTCGGCTCTGATGGTGACGGCGATAGCGGGCGCGCAGGGCGAGTTTACCCGTCTCTTCACGCCGGCTATGCCTGTGATGATGCTGTGGGGAGTGTGGTTAGTCGTCGGTTTCGTCGAAACGCTCTTCGGGGCCTTTGACCATCTTGGCAAACGAGATGGGCACGGGGGTTGAGAAGTTCATGTCCTTGCGCGTGACGGGATGGACGAAGCGGAGGGTCTGGGCATGCAGGGCCATGCGGTGGATGGGCGATGACTTGGCGCCGTAGCGGCGGTCGCCCGCGATGGGGTGTCCGAGGTCTTTCATGTGGACACGAATCTGGTTTTTGCGCCCAGTGTCGAGCATCACCTCCATGAGCGAGTAGCCGTTGCGGCTCTTGAGGGTGCGGTAGCGGGTGACGGCGAGCTGTCCCTCCTCCTTTTTGTCGGTGGAATAGACTTCGTAGCGCGAGTTTTCGGCCAGGTAGCTGCGCCGGACACCCTCGGCAGGGTCGGGAGTGCCTTCGACGACGGCGAGGTATTTGCGCTCGAGCACCATGTTGTTCCAGTTGTGCTGGAGTGCTTCCTTCGCCTTGACGTTTTTGGCAAACACCATCAGACCCGATGTGTCGCGGTCGAGACGGTGGACGATGAAAATCTTATTGCGCGGGTCGGCCCACTTGACGTATTCCTGAAGTATGGCGTAGGCTGTGCCGTCGCTCTTGGTGTCGGTGCCCATCGAGAGGAGTCCGTAGCCTTTGTTGACCACGAGGATGTCGTCGTCTTCGTAGACAATCTTTAAGCGGCGGTTGTAGAACACTTTCCATTCGCGCGTGAAGTTGACCTTCACTGTGTCGCCGGGACGGAGCTGATGGTCGAATTGGGTGAAAGGCACACCGTTGACGGCCACCTGACGGTGGGCGAGGAGGGCTTTGACCTGAGTCTTCTTGCGGTCGGGCATCGCGGCGAAGAGAAACGCCAGCAGGGGCGAAGGCTCGGCGACGGTGAACGTGGCCACCGAGTCGGGGCGGAATTTGTTGCGTTCGGCACCCGGCTTGGTGGAATACTTGAAAGTCTTTGGCATGAGGGGACGTTATTTCTTGGCGGCGCGGCGCGAGGGTTTCTTGGGTTCTTTCTCCTGATGGGCGATGATGACCTTCACTTCGTCGATGGTGAGGGCGGCGGGGTCGGCCACGCTCTTGGGGATTTTGTAGTTGTTTTTGCCGGCGGCGATGTAGACACCGTAGCGACCGTTGAGGATTTGAATCGACGAGTCTTCGTCGAAGGTCTTGACCACCTTGTTGGCGTCGGCCTTGCGCTTTTCGTCGATGAGGGCCACGGCCTGTTCGATGGTGATGGTCTGCGGCGCGAGGTCTTTGGGGATGGAGACAAATTTGCCGTCGTGGCGCAGGTAGGGGCCGAAGCGACCGATTGCGGCCGTGACGGGCTTGCCTTCGTACTCGCCCACTTCGCGGGGGAGGTCGAAGAGTTTGAGGGCCTCTTCGAGAGTGATGTCGAAGACGCTCTGGTCTTTGCGCAGCGAGGCGAAGCGGGGTTTGGCATCGGCGTCGGCGGTGCCAATCTGGACGATGGGGCCGAAGCGGCCGATTTTGACAGAGACAGGTTCGCCGGTGTCGGGATGAGAGCCGAGGACGCGCTCGCCTACGCGGTGTTCGGTGCGCATTTCGTTGGCTTTCTCGACTTCGGGGTGGAACATTGCGTAGAAGTCGGTGATTTCGTTGTTCCAGTTTGATTCGCCCTCGGCGATGCGGTCGAATTTCTCTTCCATTCCGGCCGTGAAGTCGTAGTCGAGGATGTCGGGGAAGTTGGCGGTGAGGAATTCGTTGACTACGATGCCGGTGTCGGTGGGGATGAGCTTACCCTTCTCGGCGCCGTGCTGCTCGGTGCGTGTGGTGGTGGTGATTTTTCCGTCGGAGTCGAGCGAAAGCACTTCGTAGTTGCGCGCCACGCCCGGCTTCTCGCCCTTGACGATGTATTCGCGATGCTGTATGGTCGAGATGGTCGGGGCGTAGGTAGAGGGTCGGCCGATTCCGAGCTCTTCCATCTTCTTGACGAGCGAGGCCTCGGTGTAGCGGGGCGGGGCGAGGGTGAAGCGTTCGGTGGCGGTGACGGCCTCGGCGGTGAGCTGCTCGCCCGGTTTGACGGGCGGGAGGATGTTTTCGTTCTCGGTGGGTTCGAGGTCTTCGTCGTTGCCTTCGATGTAGGCTTTGAGGAAGCCGTCGAAGGTGACTACTTCGCCGGTGGCGGTGAAGCGGCGGGTAGGAGCTATCTCTTTGTTTAATGCCTGTCCTTCTTCTTTGCTGACGGGCACGATGTCGATGGTTGTCTTCTCGACTTCGGCGTCGGCCATCTGCGAGGCGAGGGTGCGCAGACGAATCAGGCGGTAGAGGCGGCGTTCCTGGGGAGTGCCGTCGATGGTCTCCTGGTCGATGTAGGTGGGGCGGATGGCTTCGTGGGCTTCCTGCGCGCCTTTCGACGAGGTGTGATACTTGCGCACCTTGAGGTAGCGCTCGCCGAGGTCGTTTTTGATGAGGTCGGCTATCGAGGCGAGGGCGAGGTTGGAGAGGTTGAGCGAGTCGGTACGCATGTAGGTGATGTGACCGGCTTCGTAGAGTTTCTGTGCCACCATCATTGTCTGCGAGACGGTGAAGCCGAGCTTTCGGCCTGCTTCCTGCTGGAGCGTCGAGGTGGTGAAGGGAGCTGCGGGACTCTTCTTGACCGGCTTGACGGTGACGTCAGAGACGGTGAAAGTCGAGGCGCTGCAAGCTTCGAGAAATTCGCGGGCACTTTTTTCGTCGGGGAGGCGGTGGGCCAGTTCGGCCTTGAGGGTGCCTCCGCCGGGGAGCGAGAAGAGGGCTGTGACGCGGAAGTAGGGTTCGGAGGTGAAGGCGTTTATTTCGTTCTCGCGGTCGACGATGAGACGCACGGCCACACTCTGCACGCGGCCGGCCGAGAGGGCGGGTTTGATTTTCTTCCAGAGCACGGGCGATAGCTCGAAACCCACGAGGCGGTCGAGGACGCGGCGCGCCTGCTGGGCGTCGACGAGGTTGATGTCGATGTCGCGCGGGTTGGCGATGGCGTTGAGGATGGCGTTCTTGGTGATTTCGTGGAAGACGATGCGGCGGGTGTTTTCAGGTTTGAGCCCGAGCACTTCGTAGAGGTGCCACGAGATGGCCTCACCCTCGCGGTCTTCATCGGAGGCGAGCCAGACGGTCTCGGCCTGCGAGGCGGCTTTCTTGAGCTCGGCCACGAGCGCCTTCTTGTCGGCGGGAATCTCATAGATGGGTTTGAACTCCTTATCCAAGTCTATGGAAATGTCGCGCTTACGCAGGTCGCGGATGTGTCCGTAGCTCGACATCACCTTGTAGTCTTTTCCAAGAAATTTTTCTATGGTTTTCGCCTTTGCAGGCGACTCCACTATCACGAGATTCTTTATCATAATCAGTAGGGGTGTATGGGGATGCAATAGTTTTTCGTCAGGAGGAAATCGCTGCCGCCGGATGGAGGGCGGAGTGATTGGTCGGCAAAGTTAAGTAAAAAACGCCGACTTTCCACATCTTTTTAACAATTTAAAGTAAAAAAGAGTTTAAATTAAGGTGTAGGGAGGGTTTTGAGGCTCTTCCGGCGCGCCTCACGGGCGCCTGCGGCTATTAATAAAGCTTAAAAAAAGCGCTATGTCGGAATTAATACGTATCTTTGCGGTTAATTTCCGCCTGCCGACGGCTCCGCGCCGGGCGAGCGAGGCGTGAAAGCATATCACCCGAAACCAATCACTTCCCTATGCAAGACAGCACCCCACAGCCCGCGCCGCGGCGGCAGACTCCGCCCGAAGGCAAGGCCAAGCCCAAACGTCAGCACCGCGGCCTCATAGCCACGATGTGGATTGTCTTTGCGGCCTGCGTAGCGGGAATTTTCATATTTTTCTTTTTCGTCTACAACGGCGCCATAGGCTACATGCCCCCGGTGGAAGAGCTCAAGAACCCGACAGACCGTTTCGCGTCGGTGCTCTACTCGTCGGACGGCAAGGAAATCGGGCGCTACTTCTCGGGCACGGGCAACCGCGTGTATGCCGACTTCGACGAAGTGTCGCCCCACGTGATAGACGCGCTGATAGCCACCGAGGACGTGCGCTTCGAAGAACATTCGGGCATCGACTTCATAGGTCTGGGGCGCGTGCTGGTGAAGACCGTCCTGCTCGGCAACAAGAACGCCGGCGGCGGCTCGACACTCACCCAGCAGCTGGCCAAGCAGCTCTACTCGCCCGAAAGCAAGGGCTTCCTGACCCGCGCCATGCAGAAGCCCATCGAATGGATGATAGCAGTCAAGCTCGAACGCTACTATTCGAAGGATGAAATCATCAAAATGTATCTCAACCAGTTTGACTTCCTCTACAACGCCGTCGGCATCAAGAGCGCGGCCCACGTCTATTTCGACAAGACTCCGGGCGAGCTCAACATCGAGGAGGCCGCCACGCTGGTGGGAATGGTGAAAAACCCGGCCTACTACAACCCCGTGCGTCAGAACGAGCGCACGCGTCAGCGCCGCAACGTGGTGCTCTCGCAGATGGAGAAGGCGGGCAAAATCACCGCCGCCGAGTGTGACTCGCTTTCGGCACTCCCCCTCACGCTGACTTTCAACCGCGTCGACGCCAAAGACGGCATCGCGCCGTACTTCCGCGAGGAGCTGCGCCGCATGCTCAGGGCCAAACGCCCCGAACGCTCCAACTACCGCGGATGGGAAAACCAGAAATTCGTCGACGACTCGATAGCGTGGGAGACCAACCCCCTCTACGGATGGATTGAGAAAAACCCCAAGCCCGACGGCTCGCACTACGACATCTATACCGACGGTCTGAAAATCTACACCACCATCGACTCGCGCATGCAGGAGTATGCCGAGGAGGCTGTCAGCGAGCACCTGTCGGAACTCCAGAAGGCCTTCTTCCGCGAGAAACGCGGCACGAAGAACGCCCCCTACACCACCGACCGCGCCGAGATTTCAGAAATCCGTGTGAACCACCTGATACGCAACGCGCTGCGCAACACCGACCGCTACCGCATGATGGTGAAGGCCGGAGCGTCGAAGGAGGAAATAGACCGCGCGTTCAACACGCCGCGCGAGATGAAGATTTTTTCTTACAACGGCTCGATAGACACGGTGATGACCCCGCGCGACTCCGTGCTGTGGAACAAACACTTCCTGCGCACCGGCTTCATGGCCATGGACCCGCGCAACGGTCACATCAAGGCTTACGTCGGCGGCCCCGATTTCTCATATTTCCAGTATGATATGGTGTCGACCGGAAGGCGTCAGATTGGTTCGACGGTGAAACCGTTCCTCTACGCCTACGCCATGGAGGAGGGCTACACCCCCTGCGACGTGTTTGAAAACTCGCAGCCCGTGCTCACCGACGAGAACGGCCGCCCCTGGGCGCCGCGCAACGCCGGCTCGGCGCGCGTAGGCGAGATGGTCAACCTCCGCTGGGCTCTCACCAACTCGAACAACTGGATTTCGGCGCGACTCATCTCGCAGCTTTCGCCCTCGGCGCTGGTGCGCACGATGCACAATTTCGGCATCACCTCGCAACTGCCCGCCGTGATGTCGCTCTGCCTCGGTCCGGCCGACGTGTCGGTGAAGGAAATGGTGACCGCCTACTCGGCCTTCGCCAACAACGGCATGCGAGTCGACCCGCAATTTGTCACCGCCATAGCCGACAACAAAGGCAACATCATATCGGAATTCTCGCCGCGCCACACCGAGGTAATCTCGGAGAAAGCCTACTACCGCATCCTGTCGATGCTGCTCAACGTGGTCGACGAGGGCACCGCCCACCGCGTGCGCTCGCGCTTCGGACTGACCGCCGAGATGGGAGGCAAGACCGGCACGACCAACTACAATGCCGACGGATGGTTCATGGGCTTCACCCCCGACCTCGTGGCCGGCACATGGGTGGGCGGCGAAGAACGCTACATCCACTTCAACACCATGGCCTACGGACAGGGCGCGGCAATGGCACTCCCCGTCTACGGCCGTTTCATGAAAAAAGTCTATGCCGACAAGGAGCTCGGCTATTCGCAACAGTCACGTTTTGAATTTCCGGCCGGGCTCGACCTCTGCCAGGGTCAATTCTCGTTTGACGAGGAGGTGCCCGACGCCGACACCGACGCCCAGGAGACTTCAATCGACGGCATTTTCGACTGATACTTATTCATCTAATTTATGGATCAGGAACTTAAGAAACAGCTCACCCAGGACCCCGACGGTCTGCTCACCTACGAATACATCGCCAATCACATCGGCCTGTGCGACGACATCATGGCCGAACTCGTCGACAACATGATTCTCGTCGACAAGACGGGACAGTTCGTGGTCTCGGCCGCGCGCTACCTCCACGCCATCGACGCCGAGCACTACCGCAATCAGATTCAGACGCTGGCCAACGCCGCCATAGAGAAAGACCGCGAGCGCCGCTACCTGCCCGACCTGCTGCTCTCGCTCTACGGAGCCGACTATGCTGACCGCATCGAGCAGCTCAACGAGACCGACGACATCTTCCGCCGCATCTACAAACGACTGACGCCCCCCAACGCGCTCTGAAGCGGGTGAAGGGAGGCATCTGAAGCGGGGGAGGAGGTGTAGCCCCGACACGGCGCGAAGACTGTAGTGTCGTCAGACGCGGATGTCGAAGTTGAGGATGGTCTCGACCAGGTAGAGCGACATGATGTCGCTGCGGTCGACGTCCATGTCGTCGTAGGCGGGGTTTTCGCTGTGGAGTATCACCCTGTCGCTGTCAGGATGACGGCGCAGATACTTGACCATGCGGAACTCTTCGAGCTGCACCACGTAGATTTGCCCCCAGAAGAGATTTTTGCCCGAGACGGGGCGCACGGCCACGTAGCCGCCGTTGGCGATGGTGGGACACATCGAGTCGCCCCTCACCTGCACGAGCGAAACGTCGCGTGCCAGCCCCGGCACTTCGATAAAACCCACGGGGCGCACCTCGCCGAATATGCTTTCGAGGCTGCGGCACCCGGCGGTGACGTCGATGTCGTAGACGGGCGTCCCGCGGTTCGGGGCGCATGTCTCGACCGCGTCGGCAAGCTCGATTTCGCGTGCCGCCACCGGCTTCTCGAAAGGCACTCCGACACCATCCTTGAGCCACGGCTTCGACACCCCGAGGTCGACCACCAGGCGGTTGATGAGTCCCTCGGTGAACGGGAGTTTGCCCGTGAGCACCTTCGAGAGATTCGACGGGTCGAGACGGAGCAGACGCGCCAGTCCGCGCTGCGAGAGATGACGCAGGGCCATGATGTGGCGCAGACGGTCGGTGATGCTGACGGGTATTGGCTGATTATCCATAAAAACGTTGACAATTATTCATTGGTGATTTGCCAACAAAATTAGACATTTCTTGGTTTTCAGTCAAGTTAAAAAACTATAAATTCTGTCTCACACGTGCTACGGGCTTTAAAAGCGGCCAAGTAGCACCGATTTTTGTTCTAATATACACATAATTTCGCGGAAAGTTTGTATATTTGCAGTCTGAAAAGAGCGTCCCGACCTGTCGGCGTGGGGAAAACACCACACGCGCGTGCGTCGAGGCCCGGCTCCATCAGACCCTCAAAACGTAATCAATCAAACAAATTCACCTTAATACAATCACACAAAACACAATGCAAAGCAAAGGATCTTTGGGAAGTATTGTAGCGGGCGTGATAGCCGTGTTTCTCGTGCTCATCTGCCTCTTCTACCTTTCTTTCACCGTGGTTTCCAACAGCTACGACAAGAAGGCCGAAGAATACGCCCGCGTAGAGGCTGCAAAGGCCGACAACTCACCCCAGTCTTATCGTAAGGCCAAAAGCGACTACATCAAGAACTACGCTAACGAAAAAGTCTATCTCGGCTACACGCTGAACGAAGTGCAGAAACTCGCTGTCGGGCTTGGCCTCGACCTCAAGGGCGGTATGAACGTCACCCTTCAGGTGTCTGTCCCCGACATCCTTCGCTCAATGGCCAACGCCGAGGGCAACCCCTACTTCAACCGCGCCCTCGCCGCAGCCGACTCAGTGGCCCGCGCCAACAAGAGCGCCGACTACATCGACATCTTCTGCAACGAATATCGCAAGCTCGACCCTCAGGCCGACCTCTCGGTGGTGTTCAAGGACCAGGTGAAGCGCGGCGAAAGCTTCGACGCAGCCAAGACCGCCCTCAAGCAGGAAGTGAAAGACCGCGTCAGCTCGTCGACCAACGTGCTCCGCACCCGTATCGACCAGTTCGGCGTCGTAGCTCCCAACATTCAGGAGCTTGAAAAAGATGGTCAGATTCTTCTCGAGCTCCCCGGCGTCACCGAGCACGACCGTGTGCGCGACCTTCTCAAATCGAGCGCCAACCTCGAGTTCTACGAAACCACACCCGCTCAGGAAATCTTCCCCGCGCTCTCGCAGCTCGACCAGACCCTGCGAGCCGACTCAACCCTCAACGGTCGCGGCCTCTTCGGCTACTTCCTCGCAATGGGTTCGCAGAATAATATTATAGGTGTGGGCACCGCGTCGGAGACCGCTCTCGACACCATCAACACCCTGCTCGCCTCGCCCGCCGCACAGCGCATCCTCCCCTCCAACCTCAAGCTGGCGTGGGAGTTCAAACCCGAAATCTACAGCTATAACGACTCTGTCACCGGCCAGAAGCGCAACATCAAGGTCTACCAGCTCGTGGCCCTCAAGACCACCAACGGCAAGCCCGCGCTCGACGGCGACGTAATCACCGCCGCCACCTCGGACTACGACGCCATGCAGGGCGGCAACTACGTGTCGATGACCATGAAGCCCGAAGCAGCCCGCAAGTGGGCGCGCCTCACGGCAGCCAACATCGGCAAGCAGGTGGCTATCGTGCTCGACAATCAAGTCTACTCGGCACCCCGCGTCAACTCAGTCATCGACGGCGGCCGCTCGCAGATTACCGGCGACTTCACCACCGACGAGGCGAAAGACCTTGCCAACGTGCTCAAGTCGGGTAAGATGGCAGCCAAGGTAGACATCATCTCCGACACCGTCATCGGTCCGTCGCTCGGCGAACAGGCCATCAAGGACGGCATGTGGTCGTTTGTCATCGCCCTGGTGCTCCTCATGATTTTCATGTGCGCGTTCTACGGCATCATCCCCGGCCTCATCGCCAACGTGGCCCTCATCTTCAACATCTTCTTTACGTTTGGCATCCTGGCTTCGTTCCAGGCCGTGCTGACCCTCTCGGGCATCGCGGGTATCGTGCTTGCGCTCGGTATGGCAGTCGACGCCAACGTGCTCATCTATGAGCGCGCCAAGGAAGAGCTCCGCGCCGGCAAGAACGTGCGCACCGCCATCGCCGACGGTTACTCGAACGCCTTCTCGGCCATCTTCGACTCCAACCTTACGTCAATCATCACCGGCGTAATCCTCCTCATCTTCGGCACCGGTCCCATCAAGGGCTTCGCCACCACGCTCATCATCGGTATCATCTGCTCGTTCTTCACCGCAGTCTACCTGACCCGTCTCATCTACATCCTCGGCGCAGGCACCCGTCCCTTCGAGCGTCTCACCTTCTCGACCGCTCTCTCGGCCAAGATGTTCACCAACACCCACTTTGACTTCCTCGGTGCCCGCAAGAAGGGCTTCCTCGTGGCCGGCGTGATGGCTGTCATCATCATCATCTCGTTCTTCGTTCAGGGTCTCAACCAGGGTATCGACTTCTCGGGCGGCCGCAACTACGTGGTGCAGTTTGACCATCCCGTTTCCACCGAAGCAATCCAGAAAGAACTCAAGCCCCTCTTCGACGGCGCACAGCTCAGCGTCATCACCATCGACGACAACACCAAGGTGCGCATCTCGACCAACTACAAGATTGATTCAGACGAAGAAGGCATTGACGAAGAAATCACCAACATCCTCTACAAGGGTCTTGCCAACGAAATCGGCGACATGAGCCTCTCCGACTTCTCGACCACCAACGAAAACGTCGGCATCCAGTCGTCGCAGAAAGTGGGCCCGACGGTGGCTAAAGATATGCGCACCGACGCTATCATAGCCGTCATCATCGCTCTCGCGGCAATGTTCCTCTACATCCTGGTGCGTTTCCGCAACGTAGCCTTCTCGCTGGGCGCACTCGCCGCTGTGGCCTTCACAGCCTTCACCATCATCGGCTTCTACTCCATCTGCTACGGCTTCGTGCCCTTCGCAATGGAAATCGACCAGTCGTTTATCGCCGCTATCCTGACAGTTATCGGTTATCAGATTAACGACACCGTGGTGGTATTCGACCGTGTCCGCGAAAACGTGGGTCTCTATCCCAAGCAGTCGTTCTTCACCACCATCAACTCGTCGCTCAACTCGACACTCTCTCGTACAGTGATGACCTCGACCTCGACCCTCCTCGTGCTCCTCTGCATCTTCGTCCTCGGCGGCGATGCCATCCGTTCGTTTGTCTTCGCTATGATTTGCGGTGTGGTTGTCGGTACCCTCGCCACACTCTTCATCGCAGCTCCCGTGGCCTACCTCACCGACGCCCGTCGCAACAAGGGCGTGAAGGCCGCCTGATAGCAGCATAACCCCATAAAACTTCAAGCCGCCTGCATGAATGAAATCATGCAGGCGGCTATTTTTTTGGCGGCTCCCGGGGGAGCCGCCATTCGGCTTTTGATAATGCCAAGACGGGGGGATTATAAGGGCTCGGGATTATAAGGCTCGGGAATCTAATTCTTATAATTCTGATAAATCTGATAAGGCTGATAAGATTTATAAGGCTGATAAGATTTATAAGGCTGATAGGACTATTACTTCTGCATCACGCGGGCGAGGGAGCGGCGGTCTTCGCGCTCTTTGATAGACTGGCGTTTGTCGTATTCCTTCTTGCCGCGAGCCACGCCTATGACGAGCTTGGCGAGGCCACGGTCGTTGATAAACAGACGCAGGGGCACGATGGTGTAGCCGGTCTCCTTGACAGCCTTACGCAGTTTGAGAATCTCCTTACGATTGAGCAGAAGCTTTCGGTCGCGACGTTCGACGTGATTGTTGTAGGAGCCGTAGAAGTATTCGGCGATATACATGTTTTTCACCCACACTTCGTCGCGGTCGATAAAGCAGAACGTATCGACGAGCGACGCCTTGCCTTCGCGAATCGACTTGATTTCAGTGCCGGTCAACACGATGCCGGCCGTGTAGGTGTCGGTTATGGCATAGTCAAATGTGGCGCGACGATTTTTGATATTGATTTCTTTGCCTTTGTTATGTTGGGAACGTGACATTTTCTGAAGTTGTTTAAGCTTTTTACGGAGAAATTAAAAAATAGGTAGAAGTTGGAAACGACCTCTTTTCGGGTCTTTCATCATCTTTTTGGCTGATTTTTCACCTCTCATCGGTCGTGTAGCACGCTACACTCCCTCTTCGAGTTGGAAAATCATCTCAAAAATCTGATAAAATCTCCGAAAAGAAAAAAGTTTAAACAACTTCATTTCAGATAAGTTGAGAAAAGAGAAAATCTATTAAAAACGGAGGCACGAGCACGCCGAAGACGGCGAGAATCATAAACACTCCGACCCGCGAGGGCTTTACATTGAGATAAGTCGCACCCTTCCATTCGATAAGCACCACGTAGAGAGGCACGAAGAAGAGCATGACGTAGCTGACGGGCAGACAGTTGATGACAATCTTTATGGCGGCGAGGATACCCACGATGTAGAGCGTGAAAATCTGGCAGCGGCGTTCGTCATAGCGACCTTCCAGGAGTGGCTCGACGAAGAGCGAGAGGGCAAACGTCCCCATGAAATAACTCAAAAAATAGCTCATGCCTGTGATTAGGGCCTGAAGCACGAGGTGGAATGCTTCGACGTGGCGGCTGTAGAGTGCCGACACCAGGACGCTGACGCCCACCAGTGCCGCGAGGGGGAAAAAGCCACGGCGCGCCACTTCGTCGGGACGTTCTTGCTCGGCAGCGATGTCTTCCCACCCGTTGGCGGGCGAGAGTATCAGCTGTGCCATATTCTTGAGGTATTTCTTCATCGGGAAGTTTTACGGAATTGAAGTGAGACTGAACGGCCTCAGATATCGCGGATGTCAAAAAATGCCCAACCGGGCAAGCAACGCGCACGTGTGGCCGAACTTACTTAACTTGCAAAAATAGTAAATTTCCGCCGATGAGTCAATAGCATAACGCTGAATGTTAATAAAATGTTGATAAGTTGTCAATAACTTTGAAAATATGTTGATAGAGGTGTTTAAAACCACGCATAACCCGGCTGAAATTGTAGATAACGCATCGCAGAATGTATAAAACCGAGACGAAAATGTTAAAAACTTTTTGGTCTCCAAGGAGCAAACCGAGACTTGCAGATGTCGCGGAATTTCACTAACTTTGCAATTTGAGAACAAAGGCCGTCGACCTACCTCGCGGCTCGGGAGAAGCATGACGCAATCAACTCTTGACACACGAAAATCGCCGCTTCGCGCCGTGCGCGGCATTGTCGGCCTGCGCGTCTGAGATGCCACCGCGCGACTCCCTCTGAACCACCACAACGAATTATTAATCAAAGCAACTACATAGAATGGAAATAGTAGGAAAAATCATCGCAGCCCTGCCCGAAATCAGCGGTGTCAGCGCCTCGTCGGGTAAAGCCTGGAAAAAGCGCGAATATGTGCTCGAAACTATGGAGACCTACCCCAAAAAGGTGTTCTTCAACTTCTGGGGCGAGCGTGCCGACCAATATCCCCTGAATGTCGGCGAAGTAGTTCGTCTGAGCTTCGACATCAACAGCCGCGAATACAATGGCCGCTGGTATGTTGACATCAGCGGATGGAAAGCCGAACCCGCCGATGCCGCACAGGCCGGAGTGCCCCCCACTCCCCCGGTAGCCCAGAGCTTCGGTCCCGCGCCCCAGATGCCCGGCGGATATTCAGCACCCGCCGCCGCACCCGCACCTCCGGCTGTCGACCTCGCTCCCTCGCCCACCGACGACCTGCCCTTCTAATCAGCGGCGTGTAGGGAGGCCTCTACGCCGATTCGCTGCGGACGCGAAAAATCGCGTCCCTACCACTACGGACGTGACTTCAGCACCAGCGACGTAATAATCACAGATGCATCGCTCGTCAACATTGGCGGACTGCGCGGAGAGGTAACCACCCGAAGACAAACCCACGAAACGGGCGAGGCCGGGACGCGGGGCAAGGGCTGCAGGCGGGCTGCGCTAAAGCTTGCCCCACCTCCAAAAAGGCTGACGCGCACCGGGAGAAGCAACACCCGGTAATCGTCTGATTTGCGTACCGGTAGGCGTTATCAAACGCTCCATGCGTCCAATTTCAGGTTCTCGCGTCGGCCTTCGGGTAGGGGCGTAAGCAATTTGGCCTCCACAGGGCGTCGCTGCGCGCGATATTCAGAAATTATTGGCCTTCATATTTGCAGAGTGAAGAAATTTTGTATAACTTTGCAATCGAAATCAGCGCCTGCGCGCTGAATGGTCTACGGTTTGCTCGAATGGTGGAATGGTAGACACGAAGGACTTAAAATCCTTTGGTCATTGCGACCGTGCGGGTTCGAGTCCCGCTTCGAGCACCAAACATTCATACCTTTGACTTCGCCTCATTGCCCCGGCTGACGACACCACAAGCGCTCGCACCGGCAAAATGAGGCGTTTTTTAATCTACGCCATCATGCCGGAACTCCGCAAGCTTCTGACATACATCGCCGTCGTCGCGGCGTCTCTCATCATGTGCCTTCCGGCCGGGGCGCAGCAGACGCCGCTCGTCAAGGGACGCTGGCTGAAAGTGAGAGTCGAGGCGGAGGGTCCCGTGTGCATCACGCGCGAGATGCTCGCCTCCCGGGGCTTCGACGACATCGCCGACGCACGAGTGGTGGGGTTTGGCAGCGTGCGGTGCGCCCACTCGCTCGGAACGTTGCCCGAAGAGTTGCCGCAGGTGGCTGTGAGGCGCACCACGGACGCCATCTATTTCTATGCCGAAGGCGACAGCTTAGTGCTTCCGACAACCGAGGGGATTGAAATCCACGAAAACTTCTATTCGCGCGGCTCATATTACTTTGTCGGCGTCGAGACAGGGCTACCCGACTTGCTCATCGACTACGCCCCAGACGTTCCGTCAGCAACCGACCGCTGCACGGACACATTCACGGCGGTTGACTTCCGGCCGGGGCGCGACACGATGCTCGGCGAAGGGGGCGTGCTGTTTCACACCCGTTCGGCCACGTCGACTCCACTGCACTACACATTCGACTCAACAGACATCGCCGGCACCCCCCACTTCGGTTTCATCGCCGCCGCCGACCCCGACCGCAGCGGAGGAGTCGAGGTGAGCGCCTGCGGCCAAAGCATTATCGCAAGCGATTTCAACACCGTCGTCGACGAGCACACGCTCTACGTAGAAACCGCACCTCACGAATGGGCACTCCCCGCCCTCGCCCCATTGATTGAAGTAGACGTAACGCCCGCCCCCGGTGCCGACTTCGACTACCTCGGCCTACGCTACGCCTATCTCAAAGCCCCCCGACGGTGCCGTCTGCACCCCGCAGGCTCAGTGATGCGTTTCGCCTCTGACAGCGTCATGGCAGTGTCTATCCTCAGCACCACTCCCGTTGAAGCCGCCGAAGCCGAAGTGTGGGATGTCAGCAACCCCTCGCGCCCCGTCAGATGCCACACCGCGGCTGCCTCCCACTCCGCCCTCATAGCCTCGCTCCCCGCCTCGGCTGCGCCGCTCCGCACTCTCTGCGCTTTCAGTCCCGGCGACTCCGTGCGCCACGCCACCATCGTCGGGCCGATTGACCAAACTGCGCTTGTCGAAGCCACCCGGCTGTCGGGCCTCGAAATGCTCATCATCTCCACCGAGCCGCTCCTCGGCGAAGCGCGCCGTCTGGCCGACGCGCACGAGCGTTGGCAGGAGATGAAGACAGCCGTCGTGGGCTGTCGCACCATCTTCGACCTCATCGGCTCCGGCGCGTCACACCCCGCCGCCCTCCGCACATTCATACGCCGACTGCGCTCGACGTCATCACCAAATTTGCGCTACGTCTGCCTCATGGGGCTCGCCTCGCGCGACCCGCGCAATTTCCTCAGCGACGACCCCGGCGAGCGTCTGCCCTGCTATCAGGCGGAGTCATGCGAAGAAGCCCGGTACGAGGTGGCGAGCCACACCTCCGACAGCTATTTCGGTATGCAGTTCGCCGACGAGGCGGTGCCCGAACAATTATCCGCGGCCACAGGAGTTGACTTAGCCGTAGGGCGCATCCCGGCAGCCGACGTGGCCGAAGCCGCGGCCTACGTCGACAAAGCCATAGCCCTGCTCGCCGACCCCTCGCTCGGAGGCGACCCCGCACAATGGCTGCTCTTCGGTTGCAAGGGGGATGCCTCCTACCACCTCTCGCAGTGCGAACTGATAGCCTCCGACATCGCCGCCCGCGTGCCCGGGAGCATCGTCGTCAAAGCCTATCCAAATCTCTACGCCGCGCCCTCGAAAACCGACGGGCCTGTCGAGGGAGTGCGCACCCGCCTCTACTCCACCCTCACGGGACGCCCCTCGTTTTACGGCTACATGGGCCACGCCTCGCTCAACGCCATCTCCTACAGCAATCACCTCCTCTCCGACGAGCAGCGGCTTCACTACGGCTCGATGCCGATAGCCTTCCTGGCCGGGTGTCAAACCTACCCAATCGACTTCGAAGGCGCTTCGATGGGGCGCGCCACCTTGATGCGCCCCTCGGGACCCGCGGTGCTAATCGGAGCGGGCCGTAAGGTCATCACCAACCGTTGTAGCACCATCATGCGCCTCGTCGTCCTGTCGCTGGCCACCGCCGACCCCTCCGACCGCATCGGCGACATCTGGCGCAACACCGTCGCGGCCTCGCTCCGGCAGAGTGCGGCGCTCCGTCAGGCCATGCTGCTTTTCAATTTCGCCGGCGACCCCGCCCTGCCAAGTCCTGTCGCTGCGACGCGAGTATCGCTCTCAATGCCCGACTCCGGCGCCACACTCACTGCCGACAGCATCGTGACGCTGAGCGGAAGCATCACCGCCACCGACGGCACGCCGCTATCCGACTTCAACGGCCGCATGGAACTGCGCTTCTACGAACCGCCCCACACCGCGCGCACCCTCATCCACGCTTCCGGCGAAAAGCGCCTCGACGTGAGCCTTCAGCAAGACTTGTGCCAGACGGCAGCCGCTGAGGTCAGAACCGGCCACTGGAGCGTCACACTTCCACTCCCCTACCCGACACGCGACGGCCTGACACGCCTCACGTTTGAAGCCGGCGATACCTCCTCGCACACCCGCGCCTCCGGATTTGCCGACCTCGACATCCGCCCCGCCGCCCTTGCCGCCGCTCCCCTCTCCGCCGACACCATCGCGCCCGTCATCTCGATTTGTCTCGACGGAGCGCCCGTAAGCCACGCCCCTTACCCGGCTGCCCCGGAGCTTTCGATAAGTCTCTCCGACACCCTTTCGAGCATACGCTTCAATCCCTCGCAGGCTGGAGCCGTCCCCTCGGTGAGCATCGACGGTCATTTCGTGGCCCACCTCTCGTCGCTCTGGCGCCCCGTCACCAACGGAGGGCTTGAAATGAGTCTGCCCCTCGAACACATCGCCGAAGGCACCCACACCATCAGCGTGCGCGCCTCCGACCGCAGCGGCAACACCTCCACCGCCGAAGCCACCTTCATCCTGAGCCGCCCCGCGCTGAGCGCCGCGCTTGCTCCCCTCCCCATGATAGTGCGCTCCGACGTAGAATTCGCCCTCTCCGACCTCTCCACCTCCATGCCCGTCACAGGCCGCCTCATTGTCACCGACCTGCGCGGTGAAACCGTCTTCACCGCCGCCGACCTCTCTCTCCCGTTCGCATGGTCTCTGTGTGCCACCGACGGCACGCCTCTCCCCAACGGCCCCTACCGCGCACGCTACCTCTTCACCGACGGACTGCGCCACGCCGCCACTCCCGAAATCAAATTCCACATCTTACGTTTACCGAAATGACCTCCATACCCGTCACATCCCACCCCCTACGCATCGTCTTCCTCGGCACGCCCGAATTTGCCGTCGAAAGCCTTGACGCCATCGTCCGTGCCGGCCACGACGTAGCAGCCGTCGTCACCATGCCCGACAAACCCGCCGGCCGCGGCAACCGCATGTTTCAGTCGCCCGTCAAGGTCTACGCCCTCGAGCACGACATCCCCGTGCTCCAGCCCGTGCGCCTCAAAGACCCCGAGTTTGTCGACACGCTCCGCGCCATCAATGCCGACCTCTTCGTGGTCATAGCCTTCCGCATGCTTCCCGAAGTGGTCTGGTCGATGCCCCCCATGGGCACCTTCAATCTCCACGCCTCGCTCCTGCCACGCTACCGCGGCGCAGCCCCCATCAACCGCGCCGTGATGAACGGCGACACCGAAACCGGCGTCACCACTTTCCTCCTCAAGCACGAAATCGACACCGGCGACATCCTCGCGCAGGAACGCATCGAAATCCTTCCCTCCCACAACGTCGGCGACGTCCACGACGCACTCATGCACCTCGGCGCCCGCCTCACGCTCGAAACCATCGAACGCCTCGCCGACGGCACGGCACGCCCCATCCCGCAGGACTCCCTGACCGGAGGCGTCACCCCCACCCCCGCGCCCAAAATCTTCAAGGAAGACTGCCACATCGACTGGACACGCCCCGCCGTCGAAATCCACAACCTCGTGCGCGGACTCTCCCCCTACCCCGGCGCGTGGACCACCCTCACCGACATCCACGCCTCAGCCGACCGCACCCCCGTAGGCGACGTGAAAATCTACGAAACCGCCCTCACCCCCTGCCC
>JAIDCC010000116.1 GCA_029056055.1 Duncaniella sp. | reverse complement strand
GTAATTTATCAAGGTGGAGAACTTGAATTCAGGGTTAACGATGTCCAAGCGTTAATGTGTAAATATGTACCCATTACTTCAAATGGTTTCGGATTCTTCGCTTTTGGAAAATGTAAAGTGGATTTTGATGATGTGGAAATTGTGAATTAAACATCACAACTATACTCTCAAAAGAAATCAATGAATAAACTTTAAATATGGAGTAGGCTGTGGGTTTTCCCATAGCCTACTGGTGTTTTTAGAGTCAAAGATCTACTCGAAGATCGTTTTAAAATCCCCAAATAAGGAGATGCACTACTCCGGAGTCAGAGGGATTCCATAACCCAACTGGAAGCCAGCTGCCATAATTTCCGCACTGACAACTATTACAGTTGCATTCTAAGACAAATTCGCCGAAATTCCTCAGCAGTTGGCAGGCTGTCGGCTACGCCTACCAAATTTCCGATTTTGTTTCATACTCATGATTGATAGTTTTTAAAGTTATACTCACGTTGCCTATTGGAGGATACCTACTCTCCCGACAGCAACCCGGTGGAACGAGGCCAACGCTCCACCGTTCTCGGCCGCAAGAACTATCTTTTCAGTCAGAATGACCGCGGCACCGAGGACCACGCAATCTTATACACATTTATGGTGTCATGCGATAACCTGGCCATCAACACCTATGAATGGTTAAAGCACACCCTCCAGCGCATCCGCCCCGACATGGATGAAGCCGACGTCGTCGCCCTCCTTCCCTATAACTACAAAGCCAAAATCCCGCCAATTAACCCGCCCTTTTTCGGACGGATACCTTGAAAATCACCAAGCCCACCGACGGCGATAACGACGCTGTCTGAGCCACCGGTGAGCCGCATACAAGAAATGTCGCCGCTGTCCGTCATTAAATTTGACGGATAGCGGCGACATCCCGTTCCTATAAGTAAGATTTCAGCTGAGGAGAAGGCGTGAGGCTTCGAGGGTCATGCGCGAATTGTGGTAGGGACACTTCCAGAACCCGGCCTTGTCGTCGGCGCGGTCAATGGAGCCGTCGGCGAGACGCGCCCAATACCATTCGCCCTCGGGGTCGACGATGTTGTCGGCGATGTAGCGCCAAGACTGATAGGCGCGCGGCAGCCACTCGTCGAGGCCGTGATAGCGCCAGAGGTAGAGCTGCCCGATGACGTTTTCGGCTTGCACCCACCAATCCTTGTTGTTGAGATAGCGGCCGTCGGCCAAACGTTCGTAGACCATCGAGCCGTCGGCACAGCGTCCCTGCAGTCCGGCAAGGGCGATGTGGCGCGTGCGTTCGAGGGTTTCGGCATAGAGAGCCTCGTCGGCTATGACCTCGGCTGTCTCGAGCAGCAGCCATGAGGCCTCGATGTCGTGGCCATAGCTCTCGGCATCGTCGACCTTGCGCCAGTCGTCGTCGAAGAAGAGCGTGAGGTGATGAGTGACGGGATTTGTGATGCGGTCGAGAAACAGGCGCAGCAGACGGCGCGTGGCCTCGTCGACACGTCGGCACTCCTTGTCATATTCGGGCAGGTCGCGCAGTGTGCGCAGCAGATTGGTGTAGCCCTCGATGATGTGGAGGTGGGTGTTCATGGTCTTCGAGGCGTTGGCGTCGCGGTCGCTGAGGCGCATGTCGGCTATCGGCTGCCATGAGCGCGTGGTGGCCTCGATGTAGCCCTCCTTTTCAGTGTCGAGCGAATGAGTCTCTATGACATCGAAGAGGTCGAGCGCGAGCCTAAGGGCCTCGCGGCAGCCGGAAGCGCGATAGTATTCCGACAGGCCGTAAATCATGAAACCTATGGCGTAGAACTGCTTTTTGGTGTCGGCGGGCGTGCCGTCGGGGTTGACACTCCAGAAGGTGCCACCATATTCATGGTCGACGAAATGGTCGACGATGTAATTGTAGGCGCGGTCGGCGGCCTGAAGGTAGGCGGGATTGCGCATGGCGAGGTAGGCCGCCGAGAACGACCAGAGAATCCTCGCGTTGAGGATGGCCCCCTTGGGCGCATCGGCATCCAGACGGTCGTGGCCGTCGCGGCGACCGTAGTAGCCTCCGCGCGGGTCGGTCATTGTGTCAATCCAGTAGGGCAGGATGTTATGGTTGAGATTGTCGAGGAGCTCGGCGGCAAATTTCTGTTTCATCATAAAAAATCAATCTTTGCCGGCGGCGCGCACGGCGTTGAGCTGCGATACAATTTCGTTGACGCGGGCGGTGGTGAGGGGATAGAACGACACGATAATCATTGAAATCAGAGCCACAGCGGCGGGAATGAACGACATGAGCATCCAGAGGCAAGTGAGAGCCGAGTCGGGCTGCGGCACGTATTGCTCGATTTGCGTCTCTGCGCGCGCCACGTATCCGCAGGCGTCAAGAAGCCACAGCACCCCGGCGCCGCCTATTGCACCGCCGAACTTCTGCGCCATCGACGACGACGAGAAGATGAGACCGGTCGACGCCGTGTGGTATTTGAGCTCGGCGTAGTCTGACACGTCGGCATACATCGACCACACGAGGGGCGACATGATGCCCGTCAGGACGCTGATGACAATCTGGAAGAGAAGCATGAGGAGGAAGCCGGTGGTGGAAGTGGCGGGCAGGAAGAAAAATCCTACCGAAAGCACCACGAGCGAAGCGTTGACGGCCATGAAGGTGGTCTTCTTGCCGAGACGTGCGGCGATGGGCACGCAGAGCGCCACGCCCACCATGTTGGCCACCTCGCCAATCGAGAGGAAGAGGCCGGAGTAGAACGCGAATTGCAGCCCCCACACCACGATTTCGGCATCGCGGCCGATGATGTCGACAAAGAAGTAGGCCACGGTGGCGCCGCGTGCGGTGTTGAAAAGGTTGAAGCAGAGGGCGGCGCCGATGAGCAGCCACCAGGGCTTGTTGGAGAGCAGACTGCGGAAGTCGCTGCCGATAGAGACGGCCGAGACGGTCTTGAGGCGTTCGCGCGTCAGGCGGAAGCAGAGCAGGAAGAGGATGAAGCACGCCGTGGCTATGACAATCATGGCCGCCTGCCACGACGAAGCGGGCGAGAGCGAGTAGGCCGCGTTAAACCACGCGCAGAGGGGCTCCCATGCCGCGAGGGCTATGAACGAGCCGCCGTAGGCGAAAAACATTCTGAACGACGAGAAGACGGTCTTTTCGTTGGGGTCGGCGGTGACGACGCCGAGCATAGCTCCGTAGGGCACGTTGATGCCGGTGTAGACGGTCATCATCAGGATGTAGGTGACGTAGGCCCAGAGGAGTTTGGCGCTGTAGCCCCAGTCGGGGGCGGTGAAGAGCAGGATGCCGCAGATGCTGAACGGAGCGGCAAACCAGAGCAGGTAGGGGCGATACTTGCCCCAGCGGGTGTTGGTGCGGTCGGAGAGCACACCCATCATGGGGTCGGAGACAGCGTCCCAGATGCGTGTGACGAGCAGAAGCACGCCGGCGTCGACCAGCGAGAGGCCGAACACGTTTGAATAGAAAAACGGCAGATAGTAGGAAAAGATTTTCCAGAACATCGACGAAGCCATGTCGCCGAAACCGTAGCCCACCTTTTCGATGAGGCCTGCGCGCGGTGCTGTAGAGGTAGTCATGGTGAGAAGGTTGTTAAGATGGGGCGGCATGGCCTGTGACGGGAGCCATGCCGCCATGAGGGGGAGGAGGGTGATTACTTCCCGAGGTAGCTGAGGTTGGCGTCGATGAGACGGTTGAGAGCGCGGACGCTCTCGGTGGTGGTCAGGCCGTCCTGCGGGGTGTTGAGGCAGTAATCGATGAGGCGGTCGACGGTCGACGTGGCCACGTGCATGCGCGTGTCAGACGAAGCGTAGTAGATGAACACCTTGCCGTCTTCGTCGGCTATCCAGCCGTTGGTGAAGAGCACGTTCATCACGTCGCCGATGTATTCGTCGCCGACGGGGGCCATGAAGTAGCCGCCGGGCGAGGCGATTTTCTCCCACGGCCGCTCGAGCGAGGTCATGTAGAGATAGAGCACGTAGCGCAGACCGGAGGCGCAGCCGCGCACACCGTGGGCCAGGTGAAGCCAGCCCTTCGGTGTCTTGATGGGATGCGGGCCTTCGCCGTTTTTCACCTCCTTGATGGTGTGATAATAGCGTGCGTCGATGATGGTCTCCTCGCCAAGCTCGGCGCAGGTGATGTCGTCGACGAGCGCCCAGCCTATGCCGCCGCCCGAACCGGCATCGATGAAACCGTCCTGCGGGCGGGTGTAGAGAGCATACTTGCCCTCGACAAATTCGGGGTGGAGCACGACGTTGCGCTGCTGCGACTTGCATTTGAGGTCGGGGAGCCGCTCCCACGTGTCGAGGTCCTTGGTGCGTGCTATGCCGCAGGTGGCTGTGGCGGCCGAGAGGTCGCCGGGACAGGCGGGGTCGTGACGCTCGACGCAGAAGAGGCCGTAAATCCAGCCGTCTTCATGGGCTGTCAGACGCATGTCGTAGATATTCGTGGCGGGGTCGTCGGAGTCGGGCATCGTGATGGGACGCTCGCGGAAACGGAAGTTGTCGATGCCGTTGGGGCTTTCGGCCACGGCGAAAAACGACTTGCGGTCGGCACCCTCGACGCGCACCACGAGCACATACTTGTCGCCGAGCTTGATGGCTCCCGAGTTGAGAGTGGCGTTGCAGCCGATGCGCTCCATGAAGTAGGGGTTGGTGGCGGGATTGAAGTCGTAGCGCCATGTTGGGGGCACCATGTCGGCCGTGATGACGGGGTTGACGTAGCGCTCGTAGACGCCGTTGCCTTCGATGGGGGCGTTGGGGCGGGTGACGAGACTTTCATAGCGAGCCAGCACGAGGCTCTTGCGATATTCGAATGTGGTCATTAGAATGTGGTCAATATTTGTGTTGGAGGTGTTATTTTACAAACAGAGCGTTTGAGGTGTCGTGATAGAGACGGAAGTCGGCTTCGGAGGGATGTCCGGGATAGGGCACGTAGAAGTGCTCCGGCTTCTGGGTCTGAATGCCGTTGCGCCACACGCAGACGTAGGCTATGCCGAGCGAATCGGTGAGCGGACGGAGCACGCGGGTATACCAGTCGGCCACCGGGAGTCCCTCGAGTCCGGTCTCGGTGAAGGCGGCAATCTTGCCGCGGCGTCGCGCTTCGTCTACCACCATGGGCAGCTGCGCCCGCACGCGCTCGGTGTATTGCCCGATGCCCTCCTCGCCGTCGAAGGCATAGATGTCGGCGCCGAGGATGTCTACGTAGTCGTCGCCGGGATAGGTTGAGAGATATTGCTCGCGCGTCAGGTCTTTGTCGGGCGAATAGGCCCAGAGCACGTTGTCGATGCCGGCGCTGTCAAATCGTTCGCGCGTCAGGCGGTAGAGGGCGATATACTGCTCGGGTGTGGCCGAACCGCTACCCCACCAGAACCATGAGCCGGAGTTTTCGTGCCAGGGGCGGAAGATGACCGGCAGCGGCTTGCCGTCGGCATCCTTGAGCGAGGCTATGAAGGCTGCGGCGCGGTCAATCCACACTGTCAGCGTGTCGAGCATCACCGAGTCGGCAAGCGGGGCCACGGAGGTGTCCCACGAGTTGCCGCGCGTGGCGGGATTGATGGGGTGCCACGAGATGGTGTTGAAGCCGCCGCGCGCATGCTGCGCAGCTATCTGCGAGCGGATGAACCCGAAGGGCACTCCGTCGAGATTGCGGGCCGAGTCTACCTCGATGAGTCCGAGGTCCCAGCTCATCAGGGCCGGATACTCGCCCGTGACGGCCTTGACGTCGGAGCCTCCTTCTTCATATTCCCAGGTGTGGCCGTAGGCCGTGTCGTCGTGATGGCCGAAGAGATATTTGCCGGCGTCGACCACCGAGTCGAGGCGCAGGCGCAGTTCGGCCGCGGGCGAGAGGGGTTCGGGGGTCACGACTTGTCGCGATTTGCCGCCGCAGGCAGCGAGGATGGCCAGCGCGGCCACGGGCAAAAGTATGCGTTTCATTTTCCTGAGGTTCCTAAGGTTACTTTAACAGTATTGACCGAGCCTTCCGGACAGAGGGGCACGATGTTGCCCTCTACCTCGGTGCCGTTGAGCAGGATGCTGCCGACGCCGCGGCTGACGTGCGAGGGATTCGAGACCTCGATGTCGTAGCGCGCGCCGCGGTAGAGGCGGCTCACTTTGAAGCCGTCCCACTCGGGGGGTATGCACGGATTGATTTCCAGGCCGTCGTAGGCGGGTTTGATGCCGAGGATGAATTGCGTGATGGCATACCAGTTCCACGCGGCGGTGCCTGTCAGCCACGAGTTCTTGGCCTCGCCGGGTCGGGCGGCGTCCTTGCCGGCGGTCATCTGGCAGTAGACGTAAGGCTCCACTTTGTGGAGGTCGGAACGCTCTTCGAGATAGGCGGGACAAATCTTGCGGTAATACTCCCACGCGCGCTCGCCGCGGCCGAGTACGGTCTCGCCGATTATCACCCACGGATTGTTGTGGGCGAAGATGCCGGCGTTTTCCTTGTAGCCGGCGGGATAGGATGAGATTTCGCCATACTCCATGACGTATTCGGTGAAGGCGGGATTGTTGAGCACTATGCCGTGCTCGCAGTCGAGGCGTTCCTTCACCGAGTCGAGCGCGCGCTCCACGAGCCCGTCCTCAAGCCCGATGCCGGCCATCGTACACCAGCCCTGCGACTCGATGAAAATCTGCCCCTCGCGGTTTTCGTGCGACCCCACTTTGCGCCCGAAGTAGTCGTAGGCGCGCAGAAACCACTCGCCGTCCCAGCCGTGGGCCTTTACGGCTTCTACCATCGCGTCGATGTGGCGCCGGGCGCGGTCGGCTTCGTCGTCCATTCCGAGGCGGCGGCAAAGCTCCACGTAGTCGCGGCCGCACACCACGAACTGGCCCGCTATCATGAGCGACTCGGCTTTTGAGCCTTCGTTCTTGTTCTCGGTGGTCTGGAATGATTCGTTGGGGTCGTTCGAGAAGCAGTTGAGATTGAGGCAGTCGTTCCAGTCGGCGCGGCCTATGAGGGGGAGTCCGTGAGGGCCGAGGTTGTTGACAACGTGGTCAAACGACACCTTGAGGTGCTCCATGAGCGTCACCTCCGAACCGGGTTGATTGTCGAAAGGCACCGGCTCTGAGAGTATCGAGAAATCGCCCGTCTCCTTGAGATAGGCCACCGTGCCGAAGATGAGCCACATGGGGTCGTCGTTGAAACCGCCGCCGATGTCGTTGTTGCCGCGCTTGGTGAGGGGCTGATACTGATGGTAGCAGCCGCCGTCGGGAAATTGCGTCGAGGCGATGTCGATGATGCGTTCGCGGGCGCGTTCGGGGATTTGATGCACGAAGCCCACGAGGTCCTGGTTGGAGTCGCGGAAGCCCATGCCGCGGCCTATGCCGCTCTCGAAGAACGAGGCCGAGCGCGAGAAGCAGAACGTTATCATACACTGGTATTGATTCCAGATGTTGACCATTCGGTCGAGCCGGTCGTCGCCCGACTTGAGGGTGTAGATGTCGAGCAGACGGTCCCAGTAGGCACGCAGGTCGGCGAAAGCTTTGTCTACTTTTTCCACCGTGTCGAAGCGCTCCATCAGACGGCGCGCGGGGGCTTTGTTGATTACCCCCTTGCTCTCCCACTTCTCGTCCTGCGGGTTTTCGATGTAGCCGAGGATGAAAATCAGGTCGCGGCTCTCGCCGGGAGCGAGGGTGATGTCAAACGAGTGTGAGGCTATCGGCGACCATCCGTGGGCCACCGAGCCGCGCGAGCGCCCTTCGAGCACGGCCTCCGGTTCGTCGAATCCGTTGTAGAGACCGAGGAATGTCTCGCGGTCGGTGTCGAAGCCGTCGGGTTCGGCGTTGACGCTGTAGAATGCGTAGTGGTTGCGGCGCTCTTTGTATTCGGTTTTATGATAGATTGTCGGGCCGTCTATTTCCACTTCGCCCGTCGAGAAGTTGCGCTGGAAGTTTTCCATGTCGGTGGCCGCGTTCCATAGACACCATTCTATGAACGAGAACAGCTTGAAGCTCTTAGTCTCGGAGCTTTTGTTGGTGAGCGTCAGGCGTGTGATTTCGGCGTTGGTGTCGAGCGGCACGAAGAAGAGGGCCTTTGCCTCGAGGCCGTTTTTCTCTCCTTTGATGATGGTGTAGTTCATGCCGTGACGGCATTCGTAGGCATCGAGGGGGGTCTTGGTGGGTTTCCAGCCGGGGTTCCACACCGTGTCGCCATCCTTGATGTAGAAATAGCGGCCGCCTGCATCCATCGGCACGCCGTTGTAGCGGTAGCGTGTCAGGCGGCGGAATTTGGCGTCTTTGTAGAAGCTGTAGCCTCCGCCCGTGTTCGATATGAGAGAGAAGAAGTCTTTGTTGCCCAGATAGTTTATCCAGGGCCACGGGGTGCGGGGATTGGTGATGACGTATTCGCGCGCGGCGTCGTCGAAATGGCCGTATTTCATGCGGTTCTGTGGGTGGGGAGAGAGGCTGTGAACGGTGAGGTTAATAGTAAAAGTAAGTGAGAAAAATAAATGAACAAATAAGACGAAGTTATTTTTGCGATGATTTGGGGCTTGAGTGAAGAAGCATAGCCTCCCTATGCGCCTGAACGAAAGGCACGAAGCATCCAAAAAGAACGAGTTTTATTGTTCAAGAAATTTTATTTACATATATCGTTTTATTTTTGGAACTTACTTAAAGGGAGAGGCGCCGGGGTTGAGCGGGCGTCTCTCCCTGAGTCAGCTATGGGTTATTTCCACTCGCCCTGATTGAGCACGAGAGGATTCGAGAGTACGCTCTGCCATACGGAGGCGTTGTTGTAGTTTACGAACGCGGGCTTGCCGTCGGGGGTCTCATACCAGCACATGAAGTAGGCCCAGAGTGCCCCGTCCTCGAATGCCTGCTCGACGTCGAGAAGGTTGCCGCATTCCGTGAGGGCCACCATCTTGGTGCCTCCCGAAAGGTTGTGGAGCATGTCGAAGATGTCGGTGCGGGTCATGAAGGGCGAGTCGGCATAGATGTCGGCGCCGATGATGTCTACCTTGTCGTTGCCGGGGTAAGCGTCCTGAAGCCGCGACATGTCGGCGAGCTGTCCTTCGGCCGAATAGTCGGCTGTCCACACCCAGATGAGGTTGTTGAGGCCGTATTCGTTGGTCAGCTTGTCATAGAGCCAGCTCCAGAGTTTCTTGACGGTCTGCGGGCCTTTCTTGCCCCACCAGAACCATGCGCCCCAGACGAAGTCGCCGTTGGCTTCGTGGAAGGGTCGCCACAGAACGGGGATGCCTGCGTCCTGAAGCAGCTTGAGCGAGGCGGCCACCTTGGCCACGTCGGCCTCGGCCACGCTGTTTTCCCATGTCCCGGGGATGAGCACGTTGTCGGCGTCAAACTGGTCGGCCTGGGCGTTAAACGATACGTCGCTGCCGCCCGCGCTGGCGATTGATACTTCGGTGGCGGTGTAGTCGTGGCCCGAGATGATGATGCCGTCGGTTTTGATGGCGTCCACCATGTCGGCGGTCACTGTGACGGTGTAGTCGCCCGTGATGTCGAAGTATTCGAGGGCCGAGGTGAGACCTGCCCATGTCGAGCCGTTTTTCACCGAGCCTTGCGCGCCGGCGTTGACATCCTTGGTCTTGACGGTGATGACGGTGCCGGCGGTCACGTTGGCGAGCGCTTCCTTGGCGGCGTCGTCGTTAATCTGGATGAAGCCGCTCCAGTCGGCGGGCATCACCTGCTCGCCGCTCCAGAGTGTGGCCTCGTACGGACGCGACACGGGCACGTTCCAGTGCCATGTGAAGGCGGGTATCGACCCTGCTTCCCATACGCCCTTCACCACGGAGATGTCCATGTAGTTAATCCAGCTGTTGGGGCCGGAGTAGGGCATGTGGAGGTAGTCGAAACCTACCACTGCGGGGTAGGCGCCTCCCTGTTCGGCTATGAAGTCGGAGTAGGCTGTCGACCATCCCACTTCGCCCATCGCGCCCGAAAGCTGCTTGGCGCCGTAGAGGTTCAGCAGGCGGCTGTAGACGTTGCGCGCCTCGGCGGTGGCTTTGGTGTTGATGAGGTTCTGGGCCATCACGCTCTTGTTTATGCCTGTGTTGGTGTCGAAGCTGAGGGTGACTGCCTCACACTCCACCGTGGGGTCGTCTGAACGGTAGACCGCTCCGGCGGGGATTTCGAGGGTGTAGTCGGTGTAGGGGGTCAGCTCTACGTCGATGAAGAGCTGTTTGCGGTCGTCGGGGTTGACGCTGACGGTCACGGGCGTGCCGTTGAGTGTCACGGGGGCCTGGGCGTTGACGGCTATGATGTTGTTGTAGTCCACCGTGATGCGAGTCAGTTTCTCGGCGCGCACCGAGGTGCCCTCTTCGAGAGAGATGCTGCGCGTCACCACGCCGATACCGTCGAGCATGCCGTAATCGTCGTTGTCGTCGCTGCACGCGGTGAGCGACAGACCGATAAGGGCGGCTCCGAAGAGATATTTGAATGTTTTCATGTTGAGGTTTTCGGTATGGGGTGCCGGGGGAGGCGGGGGTCTCCCCCGGCACGTTGGTTTGGTTTACTCTATGGTAATCTTTGACAGGTGGTAGCCGTCGCCGGTGATGACAAGACCGCCGTTAGCGATGATGTCGTTGAGGATTTCGGCGGTAAGCACCACTTCCACCGGGCTCGCGGGGGTGTCGAGCTGCGAGTAGGCGTCGCCGGGCAGGTTGCCCCAGCCGTCGCCGTGACGCAGTGAGATACACCACCATTCGCCTTCGCCGACGAGAGGCGTCGTGTAGAGGCGCAGCGTCGAGTTGGGCTTCACCGTGCTCCAGTCATAGCCGCCCCAGGCGAGGTCCTGGTTGCCGCCCCAGCCGGAGCAGTCCCAACCGGCGTTCCAGATGACGGTCTCGAGCGAGACTTCCCATTCTACGACTACCTTGTTGAGCACGTAGCCCTGACCGGTGATGACGAGGCCGCCGTTGGCCACGAGGTCGTCGAGCACACCCTGCGTGAGCTCTACCGAGAGCACGCCGTTTTCGGGGGTGTCATACTGTCCCGGTATCGGGTCGGGCAGGTTGCCCCAGCCGTCGCCGTGGCGCAGCGAGATACACCACCATTCGCCGGCTGCGACGAGAGGCGTCGTGTAGAGGGTGAGCGTTGCGCCCGCGGGCACCTGGCTCCAGTCGTAGCCGCCCCAGGCGAGGTCCTGATTGCCGTCCCACGCTGCGTTCTCCCACATGCCTTCCCAGATGGTCATGCCTACGTGGGTGGCGGGGATTACGGCTATGTCGTAGGAGATTTCGCCGTTGTCGCTGACGAGGGTCACGGTCGAGGTTTTGCCTGCGGCCTGAGGCACCTGCACGATGAGCGTCGTGCCGTTGAGGATGTACTGCACGGCCTGTCCGTTCATCTTCACGCCGGTCAGGTGGCTTTCGTTGGCTATGGTGAGCACGAAGGTCTCGCCGGCGCGGATTTCGGTTTCCTCATCGGGGAGCACGGTTGCATAGGCGCATTCGGGGGCTGAGAGTTCGATGTCGGTCACGGCCACGATTTCGCCGTTCGAGAGTTCGAGGCTCACGGTGTTGACGCCGGCTGCGAGTGTGGCGGGTACGCCTACGGTGAACTCGGTTTCCGACGGCGCGTTGACTGCCACGCTCGTCGTGCCGCCGAAGATGATGGCGGTGACGTTCTGGAGGTTCTTACCCTTCACTTCTACGGTGCCGGCCAGAGGTGCGGGCATCGGGTTGTAGGCCACGGCCTCCGGTTTGAGGGTCGAGATGGCCACTTCTACGGTGGCTCCCGAGCCGGTGGTCAGCACGAGCATTCCGCTCTGTGTGCCGGCGGGCACGGTGAGGGTCAGTTCGCCCGGCTTCTTGTCGTCCGGTTCTACGGCTTCGTCCACTCCGGGGAAGGTCACGGTGTTGACCAGCTCCATGTTGACGCCTTTGAGCTTGAGGATGTCGCCGGCCCAGAGGTCGGTGGCGGGTTCGGCCACTACCTCTTCGGGCAGTGCCACGCCGATGGTGGCCACGGCCACCTTGACGCCCGACGCGGGCACCATGCAGATGGTGCCGTCAGAGACGTTGGCGGGAAGCACGAACGAAATCTTGCCGTCGGCCACGGTGAACTCCACTTCGTCGTCGTTGGGCATCACCACGCGCTTCACGAGGTCGAGGTCCGAGCCTTCGGCGCTCACTGTGTTGCCCGGTTTCACGCCGGTCAGGTCGAGCACGTTCTTCACCGAGGGGAGCACCACTTCAAGCACGTCGTCCGAGTAAATCCAGTTGGGGATTTCGGCGCCGTCCGAGATGATTACTTTGCCGCTCTGCGCCTCTTCGGGCAGAAGGAGCGAGATTTCGCCGCGGGTGTGGGTGATGAAGGCTTCTTCGTCTACGGTCACCTCATCGGCGAAGATTACCTCATGTATCAGGTTGAGGTAGTCGCCCTTGAGGGTGATTTTGTCGCCCGCTTTCGCGCGCAGCGGCTGCACTTCGGTCAGCTCGATGGGCTCGGTAAACGAGAGCATGGTCTTGGTGATGATTTCGCCGCCGCTCCATTTGAGGGTCACTTTGCCCGGCTCGGCCGTCTGCGGCACCGTCACGCGGATTTCCTTGTCGGAAATCACTTTGATGTCGGTGATGGGCTCACACCCGGGGATGACGATGGCCGAAATCTGGTTCATGCCCGAGCCGAGGAATCGCAGCTCGCCGCCGCGTGCCACGGGCGAGGGGCCGAAGACGTTGAGCGTAACGCCTCCGATGTATTGCTTGGTCGAGAACTCGTCGTCGTCGCTACACGACGTCACGGCTGCTCCCGAGGCAAGCACCAGCGCCGCAAGTAATGCGGCTGTCAGTTTCTTGATATATTTCATGGTTTGAATCAGCTTGGAGATTAAAGTTCTACGGGCACCACACGGATGTTGTCGATGAGGATGACGGGCGAGCAGTCTGTGCCGGCTACGCCGCCGTTCCATACGAAGAAGGTCAGACCGGCAAGCATCTCGGCTGTGAAGCCTGCGCCGCATGCTCCGCCCTCATGGGTGTATGTGAAGGTGTTCAGGGGCACCGAGACGGTCACCCAGCGGTCGGCTGTGTCATACGAGCCTGTCGCCATCCAGGGGTTGTAGAGTGCGCGGGGCACGGTCGTGTCGCTGAAGTAGGCGTTCGTGGCCGTGGCGTAGCTCACCTGGCCCATGCTCGAGAATATGAGCTGCATCGCACACGAGCTCCACGGATTCGACGAGGGCACATACATCTCGAATTTCATCTGGAGGCCGTCGATGCCGTGGTCGGCTATCAGAGAGGCGAATTCGGGGCGGTCGCACAGCGGGCCGTTCTCGCCGCTTTCGTCAGGCCAGTAGTTGAACGAGAAGGCGTCCTCGGCCCATGTCGCGCCCACTTCGCCCGACAGGTCGCCCGAGAAGTAGAGGTAGCTGCCGTCGATGGCTTCGACGCCTTCGTCTGTGCCGGGGGCGTGCACCACGCCGTTGCGCCAGCCGTAGCCGCTCGCGTGGCCGCCGCGTGTGCCGTCCCAGTCGAAGAGGATGTTGGTCGAGTCATGGAATTTAAATGCCGAGCGCGACGAGCCGTAGATGGTCTGCACGTTCATGTAGCCCTCGGTCCAGTTGTCGGGCACCGTAAACGTGATGGCGGTCTTGGTGATGCTGGTGATGTTTTCGGCGGGCAGCTCTACGTTGCCGGCAAACGTGATGGTCAGCGGCACGTTGGGGTCGTCGATGAAGTAGTCGCCCTGGATGGTGGCTTCTTCGCCCGGCTTGGCCCACTCGCACGAGATGCTGCGCACCGACGGACCCGGCACGAGCACCGAGAAGTCATAGTCGGTGGTCACGCCGCTCTTGTTGACCATGTAGATTTTGTTGGTCACCACTTCGGGGATGCCGCCGGGGATGGCGATTACCATCGTGTTGGGGGTGACATACGACGTGTTGATGATGGCCTGTTGGTCGTTGAAGTAGATTTCCTTTATCGAGGTGAGGTTCTCGCCAACGATGCAGATGTTGTTGTCGAGATAGCCGGCCACGATGAGCGAGTCGGCTCCTTCTATTGAGGCCGGACGGATGTAGTAGATTTCGGGGGTGCCGTCGGTGAGCTTGAATTTGTCAGGCTCGTCGTCGCACGACACTGCCGTGAAGCCGGCCATGACGGCCAGGGCTCCGAGCATCCATTTGTTTCGGATTATTTGTTTCATGTTGTTGTTCAGACAGAGTGTTGTGTGACTGCGGGGTGATTAGTAGCTGTACTCCGAGCGCACATCTACGTGGATGGCATCTTCGAGCAGGTGGGGGTTGATTACCGCGTCCTCGGTGGGGAACGGGATGGTAAACGACGAGGCGGTCACGCGCGGTGCGGCGGTCTGGTCGTCATACCCGGCTTCGTTCGAGTCGCCTGCCTCGGCGGCTTTCGAGATGTCCCACACGCCTGTCTCGTAATAGTATTTGTAGAGGGCGTTGAGGTTCCAGTAGCTGTTGCGGCGCTGCGAGGTGATTTCGGCTATCGTCGCGTCCATGTCATAGTAGGAGCGGCGCACGTAGTCATACCAGCGGTCGCCTTCGCCTGCAAGCTCGAGACGACGTTCTTTCCATACGTCCTGGAAGGTGATTGAGGTCAGAGGGGTGGCCGAGGGGATGGCGCGCGAGCGCACGGCGTTGAAGGCTTCGAGGGCCGAGGCGTCGGTGGTCGAGCTCTGGTTGCCCAGCACGGCTTCGGCGTAAATCAGATAGAGGTCTGACAGGCGCAGGATGTGGGTGGCAAGGCCGTTGGCCATGTTGTCGGGCGATGTGCCGAGGGCCTGAAGGTGGTCGTAGGTGTTGCCGTAGAGGTTCTTCACGTTGTAGGCGCCGGTGGGACACTGCCATTCGCCGGGACCACCTTTGCCGTAGTCGTCAGGCTCGTAGCAGAAGCGCAGCACGTCGAAGCCGCCCTTGTCGGTCCAGAAGTATTCATATTTGTCGCCGGGAAGCATCATGGTGGCTTTGCGGCGGGTGTCTACGTCGAGGCGGGCGTTGGGCGCGGTCTTGATTACGTCTACGCCGAATGCGTCCTGAAGGTCGACCGACGGGCCGTTGTAGCCGCCCCAGCAGTCGCCGAATTCGTCAAACCCTACGGGGGCGAGGTCGCTCTGAAGGGTGTTCTGCTGTGTCCAGGGCTGACGCGATGCGCTCCAGCGCCATGCTATGAGCGACTCCTCGCTCTCGTTGTTCGACAGACGGAACACGTCGGAATACGATGCCAGCAGATGGCGTCCCGAATTGTCTATCACGTCTTTGGCGAGCTTGGCGGCCATGTCGAGGTCGGCCTGATTGCGGGTGCCGGTCTGGCCGAGTCCCGAGCGGGTCAGATAGACTTTCGCCAGGAGGGCTTCGGCGCAATAGTAGTCGATGCGGCCTTTCTGCGCGCTCTTCGGCAGGAGTTCGAGGGCCTTTTCGAGCGTCATCACGATGTATTCGTAGACGTCGGCGCGCTCCACTTTGTATTTGTCGTTGTAGGTGCCCGACGCGATTTCATCGGCGTTGTCATGGATGATGGGCACTTCGCCGAACGAACGCACCAGGTAGAAGTAGGCCATGGCTTTCCATGTCAGACACTCGCCCTGACAGATGGCTTTCACTTCGTCCGACGGGCCGGAGGCGTTGCCGAGGTTGCGGTAGACGGTGTTGGCGTGGCCTATCACTGCCCAGAGTGAGTAGCTCATGTTCACAAGGTCGGTGTCGGTGCCGTTGAGCGAGAAGTCGAGGTAGGGCGACGACCCCATGTACATGTTGCCCGACAGCACTTCGCCCATCTTGATGAATCCGCGCTGGAAGTCATACCAGGGTGAGTTGTAGAGGTAGTTGACACCCATGTAGCACTGTTCGTCGGTGGTATAGAACGTGTCTACGTTATAGTTGTCTTCGGCAGGGCGGTTGAGGAAGTCCTCACACGAGGTGAGGCTCAGGCCGAGCCCTACGGCAAAGAGTGAATATTTGAGGTAGTTGGGAATTTTCATGTTCTTCGTTGTATGGAGAGATTAGAAGGTGACGTTAAGTCCGAAGCTGTAGGTGGTGGGCGACGGGTAGCGGCCGAAGTCGAGGCCGTAGACCAGGCCGGAGCTGTCTTGCGTCGAGGCGCCCACTTCGGGGTCGTAGCCTTTGTACTTGGTCCAGGTGTGGAGGTTCTGGATGTTGCAGTAGATGCGTACGTTTTCCAGATGGCATGCTTTGAGCCACTTCTTTTCGAGCGTGTAGCCGAGGGTGATGTTTTTCAGTCGGATGTAGGAGGCGTCTTCCACGTAGCGGTCCGAGAGGCGGTCGTTGTCGGCCGGGTCGTTCAGGTGGGCGGCGGGGGTGGAGGTGCGCCAGTTCGACACGCGCTGGTTCTGGATGTCGTCATACCAGTTCTGTCCTGCCGGATACACCTTGTTGGGGTCGATGGGCACGATGACGGCGCGGTCTTTCACCGACGCCAGCTGGTTGGTCCAGGTCGATTTCATGTTGGTCATGTTGATGCTCAGATAGTTGAGCACGTCGTTGCCATACGAGCCGTTGAAGAAGATGTTAAGGTCGAAGCCTTTCCAGCGGAAGGTGTTGTTGAAGCCGAAGGTGAAGTCGGGCATCGGGTTGCCGATGACGGTGCGGTCGCGTTCGTCGATGACACCGTCGTTGTTGAGGTCTTTGAATTTCTGGTCGCCCACCCACACGGTCGAGCCGCGGTTGAATTTGCCGTCCGACGGATACTGGGACGTCTTGGGCGAGTTGACGAGGTCTTCGTAGTCGCGGTAGACGCCGTCGGTCACGTAGCCGTAGAAGTTGTAGAGGGGCTGACCCACTTCCGACACCGATACGACGTCGCTCCACTGGCCGTAGCCCACGAGGTTGGCGTTCTCAGTGCCCGAGAGGGCCACGAGTTTGTTGCGGTTGAACGAAATCTGGAATGAGGTCTCCCATTCGAATTGTCCCACGAAGGGAAGGCCGCGGAGCTCGAGCTCCAGACCCTTGTTGCGGATTTCGCCGTAGTTGCCCTTGGGCGCTGCGAGGGCCGACGAGCCGTTGCCCTGCGTGCCCATGTAGGAGGGAAGCTGAAGCGACATGAGCATGTCTTTCGAGGTCTTGATGTAAGCGTCGGCCGTGAAGTTGATGCGGTTGTTGATAAACGACAGGTCGAGACCTACGTTCCACTGTTCCTGCGTCTCCCACTTCACTGCGGGGTTGGCGATGTTGGCCGGACGGTAGCCCTGACCGAGCGCCGAGGGCATCATCGAGATGGCCGAACCCCAGGCGTAGCCGCCGATGTTGGCGTTACCGGTCTGACCCCAGCCCAGACGGAGCTTGCCGTTGTCAAACCAGTCGCGTGCGCCGGCAAGGAAGTTTTCCTGCGAGAAGCGCCATGCGGCTGCTACAGAGTGGAAGCCTGCCCAGCGGTTCGAGGGGCCGAAGTTCGACGAGCCGTCGTAGCGGTAGGTGTAGGTCAGCATGTAGCGGCCGTCCCAGTTGACGCTTTCGCGGGTGAAGAACGAGGCCATGGCCGACGAGCCGTAGCCCGACGCGATGGCGAAGCTGCTCTTGTCGCCGAGCTGAGGGTTGTGCACGTTGTTCGAGGGCAGACCCGTGGCCGAAATCTGTGTGTAGTCGTAGTGCGACTCCCAGCACTCCTGACCGAGCATGGCGGTATAGGAGAGTTTGTTCCACTGGCCGTTGTAGGTGATGTAGTTCTTGAGCTGCCAGAACCACGATGAGTTCTTCTGTATCGACGACGAGTTGGACGAGCGCACCCAGAGGCCGAGGTCTACTGTCGGTTTGAAGCGGTCGCCCTTCGACGACGAGATGTCATAGCCGAGTTCGGCGTGCCACGTCAGGTTTTTGATGGGGGTCACTTCGAAGAAGATGTTACCGGTCAGTTTCTGACGCTTGAGTTTGATTTCGTCGAGCATCGCGAGTGCTATCGGGTTGGGGTTGGTGTAGCCTTCGCGCACAATCGACGAGTAGTTGCCCTCGACGTCATAGATGGGTATGTCGGGCAGTGTGGTCAGCGAGTAGTTGATGATACCGGCTTCGCCGTCGGCGAGCTTGAGGTTTTCATCGGTGTTCGAGTAGGTGGCGCTCATGCCGAGCTTGAGCCACGAGGTCAGCTTGGCGTCGAGGTTGGAGCGCACCGAGAGTCGCTGGAAGTCTGAGCCGATGAGTGTGCCTTCCTGGTCCATGAACGAACCAGACACGAAGTACTGCACCTGCTCCGAGCCGCCCTGCGCCGACACGGTGTGCTGCTGCTGGAAGGCGGTGCGGAACATCGCGTCCTGCCAGTTGGTGCCTTTGCCGAGTATCGAGGGGTCGGAGTAGAGGTCGTTGGCGCGGGTGTAGCCCATCGAGACGTAGTCGTTGTAGAGCTCGGCATACTCGCGGAGGTTGAGCACGTCGAGTCGCTTGTTCTGATGCGCCCAGGCGGCCATGCCTTCATAGGTGAATTTGGCTTTGCCGGCCTGACCGCGCTTGGTGGTGATGAGGATTACGCCGTTCGAACCCTGCGCGCCGTAGATGGCCGTGGCCGAGGCGTCCTTGAGGATTTCCATCGACACGATGTCCGAGGGGTTGATGGTCGAGAGAGGCGAGACGGTCGACACTTTGCCGTTGCCCAGCGCGTCGCCCAGACCGAAGTCGGAGCCGGACGAGCCGCCGCCCTGCACGATGACGCCGTCGATGACGTAGAGGGGCTCGGCGTTGGCGTTGATGGTGGCCTGACCGCGCACGCGGATTGACGAGGCCGAACCGGGTGCGCCCGAGGTCTGAACGGCGGTCACGCCTGTGGCGCGGCCGGCGAGCGACTGGTCGAGGTTGGTGATGACCGAGCCTTTCATGGCGTCTTCGCCGAGCGACGACGAGGCGCCCGCGAGGTCTGACTTCTTCATCGTGCCGTAGCCCACTACTACTACTTCGTCGAGCATTTCGGCGTTTTCGAGCATCGTCACGGTCAGGTCTGTGCGTCCGTTGAGGCCCACTTCCTGATTTTCCATGCCCACCGACGAGAAGAGCAGCGTGGCTTTCGGGCTCTTCACCGTGATGGCAAACTGACCGTCAAGGTCGGTGGCCACACCGTTGGCGGTGTTGCCTTTTTCAAGCACGGTCACGCCGACAAGCGGTTCGCCCGTCTTGTCGATGACGGTGCCCTTGACGGTGGTGGACTGCGCGGCGGCGCCGAGCATCACGAAGAGCATCAGCGTCGTTAGCAATCCTCTGAGGTCGAGGAGTTTTTGTTTCATTAAGCTGGATAGTTAAGGTAAAAAGATTTGTTTGATTGATTTCGTTTGTTCTGTGTCTCGGGGCCGGGCGTTCGGAGGGGTTGCGTTCGGATGTCGTGTGTCGTGATGGTGTTTTGCATGGTGTCATGCCCGGCTCGTGTCTCTTCGCTTGCAAAGTTATGCAAGTTTTCTCAAAGCGAATGGTACTTTTTTATCCATTCGTTCTCATTTTCGGCGAAAGTGCGTCTGCGGTCACCTCTCCCCTATCGTCCGGCATACTTCCGGATGATGCTTATTGTAGTGGTGTCTGACGCGAAGACCGAGTTGAGTCCCTGCGCTTCCTGGGCGGGGTCTCCGGTGTAGGGGTCGCCCGGCTGCCATGTGGTGTGGGGCGCTTGCGCCAGGCCGCCCCAGCCCCAGAAGTTCACTCCTGAGATGTTGCCGCCCTCGGCCACGGTGCTGAACACGTGTTCGTAGTAGGCGTCGCGGCCGCTCACGGGGGAGCCCTGTGCAGTGGCCATTCCGTCGCGCGGGTAGCCGAACTCTTCGAGCACTATCGGTTTCATCTCTCCGCGCTCGCCGAGGGCTGCGCGCAGCGCGGCATGGTGGGCGTTAATGTAGTCTGTCGTGTTGACGCACGCGCGCCCCACGCTGTCGCTCACCGTCGCCTCGCTCACCCAACTCCAGTTGTAGGGCCAGATGTGAATTGTCGCGTAGTCGATGTCAGGGTTTGAGTGGATGCGGGCCCAGAGGTCCATGTCGTTCTCACATCCCCACGAGCCTTCGCTCCCCACCGACACGAGGTGGTTCGGGTCGATGCTCTTGATGAGTGCGGCTGTCTCGCCAATCCAGTCGGCGAGCGCCTCTTTGCTTTCGTCGGCAAAGGCGCGCGGCTCGTTGGCCACTTGCCACGCCATGATGGCGGGGCTCTCGGCGTAGGGCTTGCCTGTCAGCGAGTTGGTGCGTCCCACGATGTTTCTGACGTGCGCCGCGCTCAGCGCCTTGGCCGAGTCGTTGCGCACGAATTGCGAGGCGTAGGCCATGTAGGCCGGATAACCGTCGCGCGCCGGATTGACCGCCGGCCCCGCGCCCGCCCATTCGAGGTAGGTGCCGAAGCCGCCGCTCCACTCCCATGCGTTGTTCAGGTAGAGCACAGCTTTCATGTCGCGCTTCTCGAGCTCGGCAAGCAGGTAGTCGAGTCCGCCGAGAAGAGTGTCGTTGTAGACGCCGGGCGACACTTGAAGCACAGGCGAGATGTGCGACGGCTCTGTCTCGCTGCCGTCGCCTCCCACGAGGATGCGCAGATTGTCGATACCCATGGCACGCAGGGTGTCGAGCTCGGCGTGCAGTCGCGCACGGTCGCCCCCGCGCCCTTCCGAGGCGAGGATGACTCCATACCAGAAGTTGGTGCCGACGTAGCGGTAGACGGTGTCGGCTACTATGAATTCGCCGTCGCGCACGCTTACGTAGTCGCGCCCTTCTCCGGTGGTCCCGGCCGGCTTCGAGCCTCCGCATGACGCGACCGCCGTCACTGCCGCCGCTGCTGCGCACAATATAATAGGGAGATGTGAAAGTTTCATGCGATTAGAGCGATTTTTGCTTCAATGGTTAGAGCGATTTGCGCAGGTGAGAGGTCGATTCGCCGTCGGCCCAGTCGTCGGTGCGGAAGGGGATGAGGGGCTGTCCCATCATGTCTTTGAGCGTGCCGATGGCGAAGTTCTTGAAGCAGTAGCGCACAGATTTGATTTCTTTCACCTCCTCGGGGGCTGTCACGGTGATTTCAAACGTGTCCCAGTTTTCCTCGGCCGTGGCGGGATAGAACACCTTGTCGTCGCCGGCCACTTCGAAGCCCTGGAGCTGACGGTTGGGGTTGAGTCCGCCGTGGGCGTTGGCAATCTTGATTACCGCTTTGTCGCCCTGAAGGTCGGCGCTCTCGAAGCGGGGATAGATGTTGGGCACGTAGTGGTTGCCGTAGGTGCGGGCGGCGGCCATGAAGGCCAGGCGCTCTCCTATGGGCTGCTTGCGTGCGGCGTGGATGTCTTCGATTTCAACGGGGTCTACGAGGTCGGTCGTACACACCACGCCCGAGTTGGGGGTGATTTCGGCCGCTTTGTGCTGACATTCGCGGAAGTAGGCGGCCGAGGTGCCTTCGCCGTCGCCATACTTCCAGCCCGGAAGCTCTACGAAGTAGAAGGGCAGCGAGTCGTCGGCCCACAGTTTGCGCCAGTGTTCCACCATGTCTTTCTGATGGTAAGGGTATTCGTCGTGACGCCCTACGTTGCTCTCGCCCTGGTTCCAGAGGAAGCCTTTGACCGTGTAGCCGGCCACGGGGAGGAGCATCGCGTTATACATCACGCCGATGCGTTCCCATTCGCGGATGTCGGGGTTGTTCTCTTCGGCGGCCATGTCCCACCCGGGATAGCCGTCGAGCATCTCCTTGGGCATCCACCCCTCTACTTTCGAGCCTCCGTAGGCGCAGGTGATGATGCCCACCGGGGTGTCGATGATGTCTTGAAGCGATTCGGCGAAGAAGTAGGCCAGCGCCGAAAATTCGGGCGCGTTCTCGGGCGACGACACTTTCCACTTGCCCGTGGTGCGCTCCTGCGGGGTGTAGGACGCACTCTTGGGGACGGTGGCCATGCGGATGGCGGGGCGACGGCCTGAGTAGGCTATGGCGCGTCCGCCTCCGTCGATGTGCTGGATGCCGAAGCCGCGCAGGGGCATTTCCATGTTGCTCTGGCCGGAGCAAAACCATACTTCGCCCACGAGCACGTTGTCGATGTCCATCGTCTCTGTACCTTCCTGAAAGCGTATCGTGTGGGGGGTGTACGAGGCGGCGGGGGTGGCCACGGTGGTTTCCCAGCGGCCGGTCTTGCGGTCGGCCACGGCTGTCACCGCCGTGTCGCTCCACGAGGGGGTCACGGTCACTTCGGCTCCCGGGGCGGCCCAGCCCCAGAGGCGGGCGTCGCTGTTCTGTTGCAACACTGCTCCCGGGCTGATGATGTCGGGCAGTTCGAGAGCCTGCGCACCGGCGCAGACGGCTATGGCGGCCAATATGGTTAACGTTCTGTTTTTCATGGTGGTGGTGATGTGTGAGGGGGGATTCGTTACTTTTCAGGGTTGAATTTCGTGTTGCGTTCTATCGACGTGCGGCGTGCCGTCTTGCCCCAGTCCTTGAGGTCTGCTTCGCTCCACGAGGTGCCGAAGTCTGAGGCGGTGGGCACGAGCATCGAGCAGGTTTCATCTTTGTCGGCTATGTCCCACATCAGCACCGAAATGCGGTTGCGGTCGGCCCAGTCCATCCATGCCTGCCACGACTCGGTGTCGACGGGGCCGTCGCCGGTGTGGAGCATGCCGCCCGACTCGCTGACAATCAGCGGCAGTCCGCGCGCTATGGCTGTGTCGGCCTTCTCGCGGTTCCAGTCTTTGTGGGTGGCGGCATAGTAGTGGAGGGCGTAGAGCACGTCGGGCTTGTCGAGGGGCGAGAGGGCGGCCACGTCGACGTCCTGGTCCCACGACGGGGTGCCTACGATGACCACCGCGTCGGGGGCATCGGCGCGTATCACGTCTATCACCTCCGAGGCATACTCTTTCACTTCGTCCCAGCTCACTTCGAGCGGCTCGTTCCAGATTTCATAGATGATGTTCGGGGTGTTGCCGTAGTGGCCGGCAATCGTGGCGAAAAACTTTTTCGCGTTCTCCTTGGTGTTGTGGTGCGAATGCCAGTCGCAGATGACATACATGTCGTTGGCAATCGCGCCGTCTATCGCCGCCATAGCCAGCCCGACCGCCTTGGCCGAGTCGGTGTCGTAGCCGCCGATGCAGTCGCCCGAGTCGTGCGCTCCGATGGCGGCGCGGGTTATCGTGGCTTTCCAGTCGGTGCGCAGCGCGCGCAGTGTCGAGTCGTTGTAGAAGCGCCCCCAGTTTGTGTGCCAGCCGAGCGACGGGCCTGTCAGCACCATCGTGTCGCCGCTCTCGCGTGCCACGAGGGCTGTGCCCCTCACTGCCAGGGGCACTACGAATGTCGCGGCGCCGGTGTCTGCGGCGGCCTCGGCCTGTTGGTCACTTTTCTGTCCGCATGCCGTCAGCGAGCCTGCCGCGGTGATGCCGGCCACGAAGGCCATGAATAGGGGTGCAAGAAAACGCATGTTGATTTTGAGTGGATTGGTTATCGTTTGGTGTGTCTGTTTGCAGCGATGCGAAGGCCCGGGGCGGCTACACGAGCATTTTGTGGTTCTGGTAGACGTCGCGGAAGGCCTTGGGCGAATTGCCTTTCTTCTTCTTGAAGATGCGGTTGAAGTTTGAGATGTTGTTAAATCCGCATTCATAGCAGATTTCGGCCACCGAGTTGGTCGAGTCGACGAGCTTGCGCGTGGCGTGGCCGAGGCGCACGTCGATGATGAAGTCTGATATCGAGCGGCCTGTGCGGAGTTTGAAGAAGCGGCTGAAGGCCGTGGGGGTCATGCCGACGAGCGCGGCCAGGTCGGCCAGGCGGATGTCGCGGCGGTAGTTCTGATTGATGTACTCCTGCACTTTTCTCACTCTCCGCGAGTCGACGGTAGGCTCGAGGGCCGCGAAGGTCGACGACGACAGCGTGCGGTAGTCGCCGCTCTCGGCCAGCTCGTAGAGCACCGCTAAGAGTTCGAGCATTCGCAGGAACCCCGGTTTGCTGTGGGCCATCGAGTCGAGGCGGTTGAACACTTTCAGTATCACCGTGCTCGAAAACACTATGCCGTTGGCGCTCCGCGCGAGCATCTGGCGGATGGAGCTGAGCTGGTTTTTCGAAAGGAAGTTTTCCGAGAAGAGGTCGGGTGAAAATTGTATCGTGATTTCGCGGATTTTGTCATTGACACACTCGTGTTGCTCCCAACCGTGTTCTATTCCGTGGCCCACGAGCACGAGGTCAAACTCGCCGAGCGTCTCTATCGAATCGCCCACCACGCGGCGCGCTCCGTGACAATTTGCCACAAAGTTGAGTTCGTATTCCTTGTGGCGGTGCAGCGGATAGGTGAAACGGTCTTTGTATCTGTCCACCAGATAAAAGCAGTCTTTCTCCGAAAGCGGGGTGATTTCTGTGATGACGGTGTTCATGGTAATGGTATATGCGACAATAAGGCAGTTCGTGGTCAGGATTTCTATGTCAGTTTGGCAGTCGGATGCCATCTCGTTTGCAAAGGTAATACTATTTTATTGTGCTGCAACAATAAAAGCGCACTTTTTTTCAGTTTTGACATTTATTGTCATAAAAATGTTAAAAAAGTACCACTTCTCCCGCCTTCAACCTCACCCGCGCCCCTCTCCTCCGCTCTTCTGAACAATCCGGCACAATCTTTGTTAAATCAATAGAAGCGTGGCCCGCGTGGCCGCCGCACTATATTACATTTTGATAATCATCAACTCACCTCAACATAAACTATGAACTTCAACAACTTCACCATCAAATCGCAGGAGGCTATCCAGAAGGCCGTCGAGTTTGCCCGACAGGCCGGAAATCAGGCCATCGAGCCTGTCCACCTGCTCAAAGGTGTTATGACCGAGGGAGAATCGCTCATCAACTTCCTGTTTTCTAAAGTCGGCGCTTCGGCTGTCGGCCTGATGCGTCAAGTTGACGATAAAATCGCTGCCGAGCCTAAGGTCTCGGGCGGCGAGCCCTATCTCTCGCGCACCTCTAACGATGTGCTCCAGAAAGCGCTCGACATCGCAAAGAAACAAGGCGACGAGTATGTTACTCTTGAAGCCCTTCTGTCGGCCATCTTCGCAGTCAACTCTCCGGCCGCTACAATCCTCAAGGATGCCGGATTGAGCCAACGCGAACTCGATGCCGCGATTGCCGAGCTGCGCAAAGGCAAGAAAGCCACCGACCAGAGTGCCGAAGACACCTATCAGGCGCTTGCCAAGTATGCCATCAATCTTAATGAACGCGCACGCGAGGGCAAGCTCGACCCCGTCATCGGACGTGACGACGAAATCCGCCGCGTCTTGCAGATTCTCTCGCGACGCACCAAAAACAACCCCATGCTCATCGGCGAGCCGGGCACAGGTAAGACCGCCATCGCCGAGGGTCTCGCCCAGCGCATCGTGCGCGGCGACGTGCCCGAAAACCTCCGCACCAAGCAAATCTATTCGCTCGACATGGGTGCGCTCGTGGCCGGCGCCAAATACAAAGGCGAGTTTGAGGAACGCCTCAAGGCCATCGTAAACGAAGTCACCCAGGCCGACGGCGAAATCATCCTCTTCATCGACGAAATCCACACCCTCGTCGGTGCCGGCAAGGGCGAAGGCGCCATGGATGCCGCCAACATCCTCAAGCCTGCCCTCGCCCGTGGCGAGCTCCGTTCTATCGGCGCCACCACGCTCGACGAATATCAGAAATACTTCGAGAAAGACAAGGCTCTCGAACGCCGTTTCCAGAAGGTTATGGTCAACGAGCCTGACGAGGCTGCCGCCATCGCCATCCTCCGCGGTCTGAAGGAGCGTTATGAAAACCACCACAAGGTGCGCATCCGCGACGAGGCGATTATCTCGGCCGTAACTCTCTCCGAGCGTTACATCACCGACCGTTTCCTCCCCGACAAGGCCATCGACCTCGTTGACGAGGCCGCCTCGAAGTTGCGTCTCGAAATGGACTCCGTGCCTCAGGCTCTCGACGAAATCTCGCGCCTCATCGCTCAGAAGGAAATCGAGCGCGAGGCCATCAAGCGCGAGGGCGACGACGCCAAGGTGCGCGACCTCGACAAGGAACTCGCCGACCTCCGCGACCAGGAGAAGGATTTCAAAGCCAAATGGCAGGCCGAGAAAGACCTCATCAACAAGATTCAGCAAAATAAAATCGACATCGAGCAGCTCAACTTCGACGCTGAGCGCGCCGAACGCGAAGGCGACTATGCCCGCGTGGCCGAAATCCGCTACTCCAAGATTCAGGAGAAGGAAAAAGAAAACGCCACCATCCAGGAACAGCTCAACATGATGCAGGGCGAGAAGGCTCTCATCAAGGAAGAGGTTGATTCCGACGACATCGCCGACGTGGTCTCGCGCTGGACAGGTATCCCCGTGCGCAAGATGGTGCAGAGCGAAAAGGAGAAACTCCTCCACCTCGAAGCCGAGCTCCACAACCGCGTCGTGGGTCAGAACGACGCCATACGCGCCATCGCCGACGCCGTGCGCCGCTCGCGTGCAGGCCTCAACGACCCGCGCCGACCCATCGGCTCGTTCATCTTCCTCGGCACTACCGGTGTCGGTAAGACCGAGCTTGCCAAGGCGCTCGCCGAATACCTCTTCGACGACGAAAACATGATGACCCGTATCGACATGAGCGAGTATCAGGAGAAACACGCCGTGTCGCGACTCGTCGGCGCGCCTCCGGGATACGTAGGCTACGACGAAGGCGGTCAGCTCACCGAGGCAGTGCGTCGCAAACCCTACTCGGTAGTGCTGTTCGACGAAATCGAAAAGGCCCATCCCGATGTGTTCAACATCCTGCTTCAGGTGCTCGACGACGGCCACCTCACCGACAACAAGGGGCGTCTCGTCAACTTCAAGAACACCATCATCATCATGACCTCCAACATGGGTTCTCACCTCATCCGCGACAACTTCGCCAAGATGACCAAAGAAAACCGTGAGGAGACCATCGAGACAACCAAGGCCGAAGTGCTCGACCTGCTCAAGCAGCAGATTCGTCCCGAATTTCTCAACCGTATCGACGAAATCATCATGTTCACCCCCCTCAACGAGGCTGAAATCGAAGAAATCGTCGGTCTGCAAATCAAGTCGATTCAGAAGATGCTGGCCCGCAACGGTGTGACACTCGAAGTCACCCCCAAGGCTCTCCACTTCCTGGCCGAAGAGGGCTACGACCCCGAATTCGGAGCCCGTCCCGTCAAGCGTGTCATCCACCGCATGGTGCTCAACCAGCTCTCGAAAGACATCCTTGCTCAGAAAGTCGACCGCGACCATCCCATCGTAATCGACTACGACGGCAACGACATAGTATTCAAGAACTGACCCCTCTGACCTGACCCCTCTGACCTGACCCGTCAGTTCACATCCCCACAGCGGCTCCGCCATCCCCCGATGACGGAGCCGCTTTCTTTTCCCCCTGCCCCGCCACCCAAGCAGGCCCACGATGGCTAATTTCACCCATTCGACCTCACAAGCCCAAGGCATTCGCCAAATTCCATCTGTGTTTCAATCGTTTACGCCTCAATGCACGGACGTGCCTTCGGCACGTAGCCCGCGCCGGGCGACAACACATCATAATGTAAAAAATCACCTAACGCGCTGTGCATGAGAAACGTGCCGAAGGCACGTCCGTACATGGCCGCGTATTTTTCCGCCCGTTTTCATCTTCCGACGTTTTGAATGGCGCGTCCGCGCAGGCCCACGATGGCGAATTTTCCTCGTCGCCCCTTTCCTCCCGTCGCTGCCCTCGCCCCTCGCCACCCTCAAAAACAAGATTTTGTAACAATTTCGCTCGTTGTAACAATACAGTAACACGAAATCACCACCGTGCAATCGCTGATTTACAACACATTACTACCCTTCATTAGTTATCTCTCCTATTATTAACATCTATTCACATTTGATTTTTTGCCATCTCCAATTCGCGATGTAATTTTGCAGTGTCGAAACGGAGTTCCCCCCTCGAATGGCAGAAGAACTCCGTGAGATGCTGCCCCTCACACTTCGACCTGACTGTCTATTTATCTTTGTTTCGTTTGTTTGTTTAATATCGTTTGTTTGTTTTTGTTTGTTTGTTTGAACTCATTAAGTACATCTTTTTTAGAACAACTCTTATAATACCGAATTTTCCATTCCAATACGCTAATAATAAAGAGTTTTAAAATAGATGTCAGACCCCTCCGATGCTGGGAAGCATTGGAGGATTTTAATTTTTGTCTCCGCTCCTAAACAAAACTGCTTGAAAATTTGCATCTGCCACAGAAAATCATTACATTTGCGGCTACAACAAATCCCTAAACACATGAAACTCTTCCGCCTCATCCTCCCCGCCTTGCTGGCCTTTGCCGCCATCGTCGGCACGCCCGCCACAGCTAACGCCCAACAGACAGGAAACGCCGACATGACTGCCCGGATTGCGGCGCTGCCCGTCGAAAAAGTCGTGGAAATCTCGCAGAAGCTCCTCGACACACCCCTCGAAGGCAACGAGGAGGTGGCTAACGGCTGCGCGCAAATCATTGTGATGTGGCTTACGCAGAGCGACGACTACACCGTCAACATCCCCTCGGCCGACTATCTCTCCAACCGGCACATCCTGCCGGCCTACTTTGCCGCCGAGCTCATCAACATGCACCGCCTCGGTATCACCACGAGCAACGAGGCATCGTTTGTCGCGTCGATGAAAGACGTGTTGAAATACTACGAAGCAAACAAGAAAGCCATCGGCAAGATTTCTCAACTCGACAAACTCGCCAAGCTCTCGCCCGAGAAGCTCGACAAGAAACTCGCCGAAATCAATTCCGGAATGAAATGATTGACAACCAACCGAAATATTATCTCAACATCAACGGCACCAACGTAGGCCCGCTGACGCTCGACCAGTTGCGCGCCCAGAACATCACTCCCGACACCTATGTCTGGCGCAAAGGGCTCGCCGAGTGGCAGAGGGCAAGCAGCTTCCCCGAGCTTGCGCCACTCTTCGCCGACGTGCCCCCTGCGACGCCGCCCTACGGCATGCCGCCGAAGTCGCCCGCGGGCAATCCTTCTTCCTACGGCACGGCCTCGCCCTACAATCCCTCGATGCCCTCGCCCGGCGACCCCATGGCTCCACGTCCGCCCATGCCTAAGACGTGGCTCGTCGAGTCGATTCTGGCCACGATTTTCTGCTGTCTGCCCTTCGGCATTGTCAGCATAGTCTATTCGTCGAAGGTGGAAAGCTCCTATTGGTCGGGGCGCTACGACATGGCGCAGGTCTATTCCGACAAAGCCCGCACATGGTTTTGGGCAAGCGTCATCACGGCAGCCGTCGTGACGCTAATCTACTTTGTGTGCATCGTCTTTCCCCTGCTCTTCACGTCACTCTGAGGCGGTGTGTTGAAAACTTTTTCATAAAAAAATACGCAAATATTTGTGTGTGAGCGAAAAATGTCGTAACTTTGCACCCGAGTTTTCGCGGCCGCTCCCTGAAAAGCGCTATTAATGATGCACTTAGCGCTGATATGAGGCACGGAGGCTGGTAGCGACCACTCCCCATCACAACAAATTTCAAACCATACAAACCAAACAGCCATGTCGAAAATCTGTCAGATTACAGGCAAAAAAGCTATGGTGGGCAACAATGTCTCACACTCGAAGCGTCGCACCAAGCGCAAGTTTGACGTAAACCTCTTCACCAAGAAATTCTTCTGGGTTGAAGAACAGGCCTGGATTCTTCTCACTATCTCAGCCGCCGGTCTGCGCACCATCAACAAGAAAGGCCTCGACGCTGCCATCAAGGAAGCAGCCGCCAAGGGCTACCTCACCGAAATCACCTACCTCGACATTTAATCTCTCTAACAGCTCATCAAAATGGCAAAGAAAGCAAAAGGCAATCGCGTGCAGGTGATCCTCGAATGCACCGAGCACAAAGCCTCCGGTATGCCCGGCACATCGCGCTACATCACCACCAAGAACCGTAAGAACACCACTGAGCGTCTGGAGTTAAAGAAATACAACCCCATCCTCAAGAAGGTCACCGTTCACAAGGAAATCAAATAATAACCCTCACCGTCTAAATTTCCCAATCTCATGGCAAAGAAAACCGTTGCATCTCTTCAGAAGGGTGAAGGTCGCACCTACAGCAAGGTCATCAAGTGTGTCAAGTCGCCCAAAACCGGCGCTTACACCTTCCAGGAACAGATGGTTCCCAACGACGCTGTGAAAGACATCCTCAAGTAATCGGGATAGTCACGTCACACACACACCCTCTACACACCCCGGCTCCCACGAGCCGGGGTGTTGCGTTTTCCTGCCTCCCGGGTCGTCACGTTTCGCCGCAGCGCTCTCGACGTCACGCGGCTACGCAAAGAGTTAATAAACAGAAATTTGTCCCCGCCTCCATGCAGGGGACCTTTGGCACGTAGGAGGTGCAGGGCGAAAAAGGCGTATCTCCCCGCGCATTCCATTTCTCTTAAAATCAATCATTTGCCCCTGTTCTCAAAGAAAATTCAAATCTATCATCTGACGGTTAAAATCTCTCGGCGCCTCCAAATTTCTTGCAGGTTATAAAAAATTACTATACATTTGCAATCGAAAATAAATTTCGTCTCACACGTCTCTGACGTAGTCAAGTCATGTGAGATTCTCATCTACAATCTCTTTACCTTATGAAAAAACTTATTCTCTTAGCGGGAGTGTTGACAGCCGGGCTTGCACTCTGTGCGCAGACCATCTCTGATTTTTTCGGACAGGACTTCTACGAAAGTCTTAATCAAGGCCAATACGAGGCGGCCGGCGAAGTTCTCACCCGCTGGGAGAAAGCCGACCCGGAGTCGGCCGAATTACTCGCAGGAAAAATCAAGCTCTTCGCACTCACCGGCCGCACAGACAGTGCGAAATACTATGCAGGTCTTTTCGCGCAGAGACAGGACGTTGAAGAGGGCTACAAACTATACCTCGCGGACATTGTCGACCGTCTGTCTACGCCGCCTGACACCGTAAGATACAAATTCTATCAGATGGTGCTTCTGTCACAGCTTGCCGAGATGCATCCATCTGACGAAATGAAGCATTTCCTGATGAATCCACAGCAGGCTGTAGCGCTGTTCAGGAATCAAGGAATTGTCGTCGAGCGTGATTTGTCGACCACGACGGCCCAACGTGTCGTCGCAGACTCGACTGAAATGATAGTCTGGACCATGCCTGAGCCCGAAAATTTAATAGACTGCAAGTACGTGGCCTTCGTCCCGGCAGACTCATGCTTCGAATATTTCACCTTCGAGAAGACAATTCCTTTTGGCGAGCAACCGGAAAATATGTATATTCTTTGCCAAAGCAAGTACAAGTATAATGAGCCCAGCAGCCACATCCATTCAAACTATAGGGTCGGGGCGGGAGATGACTGCACACCGCAGCAGTTTGCCCGGATGGTGGAATGGGCTCGTGCCACAAGTCAGAATAAAGGTCATTAGTCGCAAGAGGCCGCTTCCTTCAGAATGCTTCACGACGTGGGGCACGGAAGCGGCCTCTCACGGCGATCATGATTGGGGGGAAATCCGTTTTCCGGCGGAGAGGATTACTGCGTGGCGGCGAGGAGGGGATGTGTCGCAACCGTATGATTTACAGGTAGGGACGCGCCATGACGCGTCCGCCGCGACGGGGGCGGAGCTGCATAATCATTCTCCACGCGGAAATCGTCGAAGCATCCTATGCCTACGCGTCCATGTACGGACGTGCCTTCGGCACGTTGCTCATGCTCAGCACGTTAGGTGATATTTTTACGTTGTGGTGTGTTATCGACGCGCCCATCCTACGTGCCGAAGGCACGTCCGTACATAGTGGCGTAATCAATTGATATACAACTATCTTTTAACGATGTCTTAGACCTGCGAGGACGGTAGGGGGAAATTCGTTGTCGTGGGCCTGCGTGGACGCGCCATGGCGCGTCCCTACTTGGTTTTCAATTGGTTGCGTAAATGCGGTGGGGAGGGATTGCCGTGGGGGCGCTGCGGACGCGAAGAATCGCGTCCCTACCGGGCTACATTCGTTGGGATGGTGTGGGGTGGGGG
>JAIDCC010000115.1 GCA_029056055.1 Duncaniella sp. | reverse complement strand
GGCGGAGGATGAACGGGGCGGGAGGGAGAAGTTTGAGACCCTTGTCGGATGTCAGGCGGCGGAATGCTGCTGCTGCGGTGTCGGCTGAGGCGGAAGTGGCTGTGCAGACGTAGTAGAGAGGTTCGCGGGTGTTGACGACAAACGCGCCCTCGTAGCCCATGCCCTCAAGACGGCGGCGCATCTGCATGGCGTTGAACAGCTGCTTGAACTGTCCGGCCACGACGACATAGCGTTTCACCGTCTCGCGCGAGGCTCCCCCGTCGGCGGTGTAGCCGATGTATTCCGTGCGAAGCGGAAGGGAATCGGAGCCGACTGCGAGCACCGACATCGTGGCGTCGCGACGAATGCGCGAATAGATGGTAGAGTCGACGCCGCCCGCCGAGTCACGCTTGGCCACGGCAGTCTGATAGGCGGCGCGGTAGTTTGCCTCGGTGGTGCGACACGAGGTGAAAGCCCCGGTCAGCGCGACGGCGGCTATGATGCACGGAAGGAGAGTTCGCATAGTCTGGGTGTGTGGGGGATGGGTGTTGTGAAGTGGTTACGGATGGTTTCCGGTCAGCGGCGGAGCACTACCTCATGGCCGGCTTCGGTGAGAGCCTTCTCGATGGCGGCGATATGTTCGGCGTTTCGGGTCTCGGCTTCGATGTGGACGATGCAGTCGTTGATGTTTTTCGATGCCGAATGGCGTTCGTGGTGAACTGACAGAATGTTTGCGCCCAGCGCGCCGAGAATGTTTGCTATCGACGAAAGCACCGCGGGCTGGTCGCGCACTTCAAGGCGGAGGTCGGCGATGCGGCCGCTCTTGACGAGGCCGCGGGTGATGACACGGTTGAGGTTTGTCACGTCGATGTTGCCGCCCGACACGAGGGCCACGGTCTTCACATCCTTAAGCGGCAGTTTGTTGAACATCACGGCAGCCACGGCCACAGCCCCCGCGCCTTCGGCCACGAGACGCTGCTGCTCGATGAGCGCAAGAATGGCGGCGGCAATCTCGTCGTCGCTCACAGTGACGATTTCGTCAACGTATTTCTCGCAAAGGTCGAAGGTCAGACGCCCGGGTTCCTTGACAGCGATACCGTCGGCCACCGTGGCCACCTGGTCGAGGTGAACGCGCTCGCCCTTTTCGACAGACTCAGCCATAGAGGGCGCGCCCTTGGCCTGCACGCCGTAGACTTTCACTTCAGGTTTCAGCTGCTTGAGCGCGAAAGCTATGCCGCCTATCAGACCGCCGCCGCCGATGGGAACAACCACCGCCTCGACGTCGGGCATGTCTTCGAGGATTTCGAGAGCTATCGTGCCCTGACCCGCTATCACCTTCGGGTCGTCGAACGGATGGATAAACGTGTAGCCGTGTTCCTTCTGAAGGTCGACAGCCTTCTGGTAGGCATCGTCGTAGACACCCGGCACGAGGCACACCTCGGCGCCGAGGCGCTTAGTGGCTTCGATTTTCGAGATGGGCGCGCCTGCGGGGAGGCAAATCAGACTGCGAATGCCGTTGTGGGTGGCTGCGAGAGCCACGCCTTGCGCGTGGTTGCCGGCCGAGCAGGCTATCACACCTTTGGCACGCTCCTCGGGAGTGAGTTGCGAAATCTTATAGTAGGCACCGCGGAGCTTGAACGCACCCGTGTGCTGCATGTTTTCAGGTTTGATGTAGAGAGGCACGTCGGGATTGATGAGAGGCATAGCCATCAGTTTGGTGTGACGGGCCACATCGCTCAGCACGGCGGCGGCGCGGTAGATTTCCGAAATTTCAAGGCGGGGCAGCCCCTCCTCTTTTTTATCGGCAGAGTTCTTAACGTCTTCTGACATATAGAAGTTTATTATACTCTTTTACAGTTTTACAGTGAAAAGAAATTCATTAAGGTAGAAGTTGACAACGGCTTCCTCGGGCATTCATCATCTGAAAAATCTGATGAAAATCACCGAAAGAAAAAGGTTTGACCAACTTCATTGACAAGGTGTGATAATCTCCGGCAAAATTAATCTTTTCCCGCGAGAAAAGCAATACCTCCCCGAAAAATCTCTTTGAGCGTTGGCGGAAGCCGTTTCTCCTGTCGCACGAAAATCTTATGCCGGAAACTCCTGAATGTGGCGGTAGGCTTCTATCGTAAGCTCCTTATCGGCATAAAGTTTACGCTTTCGTTCAGACCACTCACATAACGACAAATAGATATCGCCGGGAGAGGCGGAGGGGTTGGCGGTCATCAGAAAATCTACCGACGAAAGCAATTCGAGATTGAACTCGTCCCAACGGTCGTTGAGAAAACGGCATGTCCGCTCAGCTATGCCTCGCAATTCGTCATCTGCCTCAACCATCTCTGTTGCCTTCCCGATTCTGTCGTCAATCAGGCCGAACGGCATAAAGGCTTTTATGTTCATGTCGGAAAAGCCATGCAGATAGCAGCCATCCATTGCATGCAGCACGTGGCGCACAGCATCGCAATATGGTCCGTAGAAATAAGGGATGAATTTCAGATTGAAAATCGTTTCGCCTCCGAATTTCTGTAAGAAATACACAGCTTTGACGGCTGAAAAAGTCGTTGTGTCATACCCCTCTTTTCTAAACCTGTCGAGCATGTATAAGAGTAACGCACGAGCGCGGGTCAGTTTCACCTCGCGAGACTGACTCTCTGGGGTGAGTCCGGGCTCATATACAAATATTTCGCAGTCGACATCAGAGAGATTTTCTACAATCATCTCTCTGACTCGAATCCAATCAAGACCTCCGTTTCCGGCTCCAAGAGCCGGCATGGCAACGCTTTTTATCTTTCGTGATGCAATTATCTCACGCAGATTGGCAAGACCTGATTCGATATAGGCGTATTCAGAACGATGTCGCCAATCAACTTTTGTCGGGAGGTTGATAATCAGCTGGTTGCGCCCGTTGTAGCTGTCGGCTACCACTAATGCCCGACCGATTCCAATTTCGCCACTCCTACAAGCAGCCTGATACCGGCGGAAATTAGCTTTGAAGCGTTCCTTAAACTGCAAAGCTACCCCTTTGCCCATCACACCCTTGAGGTTGACAGTATTAACGAGCGCCTCGGCATCGGCGTCGAACATATTTCCTCTTACAAAATGTAGCATCGTTTAATTATGACTAAAAATAGGCCTGTGGCGAAACTTTCACTTCAACATTCACTCCCATTGCAAGTAACCTCCGTTTTGCGGCTTCGTCATAACAGTGAATTTGAAAAATCGCTGATGTGGGAATATCTCCTTTTACAAGAAATTCAGCCTGCTTCTTCTCGCGTATGGAATAGTCCTCTCCCCATGAGTTATTGCGGATTGCGTCCAAATCAAGGAGGGAATCCATATGCTCAAGGTGCTCGATTCCATAAAAACGGGCGTATTTGTTTATGGCATGACGATCAGAAAAGTAACAGGTGATTTCGGGAAGAGCCGTTACAGATTTCAAATCCAAAATCAGGTAGACAATATCAGAAGGATTTATGCGTGTTACATTAAATCCTTTCTGAATATTGTAAAGCATAGGCATTCGTGCATAGAAATGAAACGGGATAAAATCACCGAGTGAGATGAACCCTCCTCCTTCTATTGCTTGGATTTGAGCATCACGTTTGCCGATGATAGCAGGACTACCGATTGAGCGATATTCAGGATTGGCATTAGGCGATAGTCTGTGCGTAATGCCATGCCTCAGAATATGAGGTATGTTCTCAATATGCGTCAGTCTGTAGAGATACCTCATAGCCGGGAACGGGAATGTCGGGGGTTATTTGAATTTTTTGCCGTCCCAGTGGTAGGTGAGGGTGGGGAGGAGGGAGGAGGAGATTGAGGAGTAGACTTCGGGGTCGAGGAATGACGAGAGGTTGTTGGTGAGGGTGAGGGTGGTGCCGGCGTCGTCAACTGAGGCCGACGCGAGCATGAAGGGGCTGGCGGCCATCACCATTCCTTCCGAGCCTTTCGCCGAGGGGGCAATCCAGTCGGTCAACTCCGGCGCGACGAAGTACTTCGTGGCGGGGTTGAGAGGAGTCCAGTCTTGCGTGTAAAACGAGATTTTCGAGTCGAGGCCGGGAGTGGCGACGGTCTGGATGAGCATGATGACGGGCGAAGAACTGTCGGGGTTGAGCACCACCACCGTAGCCTCCGAAGTCTCGGCGATTTTGGCCGTGAGAACGGTCGGGGTGATAGCGGTGACTTTCGACTGACCGTCGAGGAGATTGTTTGAGGGGGTAGACATGCCCGAATTGAAATAGTCTACCATGTCGAGGCGGGTGTTGTTGTCGAGCATCGGGAACACCGAGCGGGGAGCGGCGGTGAAAGCCGATGAGGCAGTGAGCTGAGCCATCGAGCCGAGTGCGACGGTCACGACGAACGATATGGCGAGAAGAGCGCGTTTCAGTCTTTGCATAGCGAGAGAAGATTAACGTTGTTGAGAATGGTGTGAGTGGTCAAAAGCCCCGACTTCGTGCGAAGGCAGATGCCCCGAAATCGCGTTGGCTTTTGAATAATCGTGCAAATCTACGATTTTTCCGCGTGACTTCCAAACAATCCGCGTAAAACGTTGCCGCGCGACACACATATTATAATGAGAATTTGGAGAAGTCGGGGAAAATGCTTACTTTTGTAGGTTGAAAAGCTGCGCGCGGCTCTTTGGTAAGGGTGCGGGTCGGCGGGCGACCGTGAAAGGCGTCTGCCGGACGACGGTGCGGCTTTCAGATATTGGAAACATACTTACCGACACTTATTTATGGCTTTATTCGATATATTCAGACGAAGCGGGACGAAGGCGGAACTTCCTACCGTGACCGACATACATTGTCACATCCTGCCGGGTGTGGATGACGGAGCGCCCGACCTCGAGACGTCGCTCGAACTTGCCGGGCGCATGGAAGAGATGGGCTTCAAACGCATCTTCGCTTCGCCGCACATCACGGAGTCGACTTTCGAAAACACTCCGGAGATGCTCGACACGGCGCTTGACCGACTTTCGACCGCCCTCAAGGAGAAGGGTAGCGGGCTGATACTCGACCGCTCGTCGGAAAACCGCATAGACGACTTCTTTCGCGAGCAGCTTGAAGCGGGCAACATCCGTCCGCTTCCGGGCAATTACATAATAGTGGAAAACTCGTTCATTCAGGAGCCCTGGAATCTTGACCAATTTCTGTTTGACCTGAAAATCAAGGGTTACAAACCCATCATGGCTCATCCGGAGCGATTTTTCTACTATCACGACAAAAACTTGTCGCGCTATGAGGCGCTGCACAATGCCGGCAACTACTTTCAGGTGAACCTTCTGTCGCTTGCCGGAGCCTACGGCAAGATTGAGAAGAAGGTGGCCGAGGCGTTGGTGGAGAAAGGTTGGGTGAGATTTCTCGGAACCGACATCCACAACCTTGCCCACGTGGAGGCCATCGAAAACTATCTGACCACCCGCGATGCCCGCCGACAGTTTGAGCGTCTCGTGCCCAATCTGCTCAACGACACCATCGAGACACCGCAATCCTAAAACTAAAGAGAAAGGACCGTGAAAGGATTTCTGACGACAATCCCGGCACTGTGTCTGGCCGTCAGCGCGTGGGGGGTTACGGAAGACGGAGTGGAAGACCCCGACTCGATAGGCTATGAGCTTGAGGAAGTGACCATCAGGCAGCGCGCCGGCGTATCGAAACTTCGCGGAGGAGCCACGAACACCGAGCAGGTGAGCGCGTTTGAACTGACGCGCGCGGCGTGCTGCAACCTCGGCGAGAGTTTTACGACGAATCCGTCGGTAGACGTGAGCTATTCTGATGCGGCTACCGGAGCGCGACAGATACGTCTGCTCGGACTTCAGGGCACCTACGTGCAGATGCTGACCGAAAACATTCCGGCATTCCGCGGCGCGGCAGGGCTCTTCGGCTCGGGCTACACAGCGGGGCCGTGGCTTCAGTCGATACAGATTAGCAAAGGGGCCAGCTCGGTGAAAAACGGCTACGAGTCGATAACGGGACAAATCAACGTAGAATTAAAGAAACCCCAGACCGACCCTTCGATAGGCGTCAACGGCTATATCGACGCGATGGGGAAAGCAGAGCTGAACGCCGACGGCAACATGAGTCTGGGAGGCGACTGGAGCGGCGGACTGCTGCTGCACGGCGAACATGCCTTCGCCACACACGACTCGAACGACGACGGCTTCGTGGACAAACCGAGAGTGTCGCAGGTGGCGCTGCTCAACCGCTACGCGCGGATGGGGCGAAACCACATCTTTCAGGGAGGCGTGAAGCAGATAGTGGAACGGCGCATGAGCGGACAGATAGGTCACGCGGGGCGACATCTGACAAACCCCTACGTGATAGACATCCGCACCGCACGCACGGAGCTGTTTACGAAAAACGCATTCTTCATTGACCGCGAGGCAGGCACAAACATCGCCCTCATCGCGGCCGGGAGCTATCACGACATGAGCGCCGACTACGGACTGCGCCGCTACGACATCAGAGAGTGGGAGGGGTATGTCTCGGCAATGTTCGAGCGGAGCTGGACCGAACGACACTCGCTTTCGGCGGGAGCGTCGATGGTGTATGACAACCTTGACCAGCACTGGCGCAATGCGGCCGACGCAGCCTTGGCGCTCACCCCCCGCATGGAGCATGAACTGACCCCGGGCATCTACGCGCAATACACACTCAACCTCGACGACCGACTGATAGCCATGGGCGGCGTCCGCGCCGACCACAGTTCGCTCTACGGCTTGCAAGTGACACCGCGCCTGCACGTGAGATGGACCCCTTCGGAAGCCCTTACCCTCCAGGCCTCGGCTGGACGCGGTTGGCGGTCGCCGCACGCATTGGCCGAATACCACTACATGATGGCCTCGTCGCGACGATTGGTAATCGAAGACAAATTGCGGGCCGAATCGGCATGGAATTTCGGAGCGAGCGTATCGTCGACCCTCTATCCGGCCGACCGCCGCCTGACGTTGGGAGCGGAATACTATTACACCCGGTTTACCGACCAACTGCTCCTCGACCTCGACGCCTCGCCGACCGAGGCAATCATAGGCAACCTGGGAGGCAAATCGTATTCGCACACGTTTCAGGTGGAGGGGTCGTATGAAGTGATAACCGACCTGACCCTGACCGCAGCGTGGCGACTGACCGACGTGGAATGTGACTACGGGCAGGGAATGGTGAGAAAACCGCTGACGCCGCGCTCGAAGACGCTCTTCACTTTAGGATGGGCGCCCGACATGGGCAAATGGCAGGTGGACGTGACCTGCGCCATCAACGGAAGCGGTCGCAATCCGCGCCCCTACCTCACCAACGACGGAACGCCATCGTGGAACGCGACCTATCACGGATTTGCACAGCTCAACGCACAGGTGACGCGCACGTTCCGTCATTGGGCCGTGTATGTCGGGGGTGAGAACCTCACCGCCTACCGCCAGAGGCATCCTATCATCGGAGCCGACAATCCGTGGGGCCCGACGTTTGACGCGACCATGATACACGCGCCGGTAGACGGAGCCATGGTTTACGTGGGTTTCAGATATAATTTCACGAAATATATTTAAGTACGTTCGAAAAATAAAACGATATATGTAAAGAAAAATTCTTGAACAATAAAACTCGTTCTTTTTGGATGCTTTGAGCCTTTCGTTCAGGCGCATAGCTCGCTATGCTTCTTTACTCAAGTCTAAAATCATCTCAAAAATAACTTCGTCTTATTTGTTCATTTATTTTTCTCACTTACTTAATAAAATTTCGCTCACTTATCCAATCGCACTATATCTCTCCAAAAAATCAATTATCTTTGCAAGAAAAAATCAACGATATGAAAAGAATTATGACAGCGCTGCTGATGCTGATGGCTGTGGCTATCTGCGGACTGGCAGAAAACAGAATCGCAATCTTCGAGGTAAGCCCCAAGATGCACTGCGAGAATTGCGAGAACAAAATCAAGAGCAACCTCCGCCATGAGTCGGGAGTGAAGCGTATTGCAACGTCGCTGAAGAAACAGACAGTGACGGTGACGTATGACTCGGACAAGACTTCGCCCGAAGCTATCGCGAAAGGGTTTGCGAAGATTGGTTACACCGCCAAGCCGGTGACTTCGGCACCCAACCGCAAGGCGAAAGTGGGCGTCGGAGCCAAGACCGTCAGAAAGCAGGCTGTGTGCTGTGAGGCCGATACGACGGCCATGAAGAAAGTGGAGAAGCGCTGAAGGCGCCACGCCGTCTAAGTCGAACTGAGGCTCTCCGCAATGACGATGCGGAAGAAGCAGGAAAGAACTGTCGACGGGAAATCTGAACCCTCGGAGCGGGTGAAGTGTTATAAGAGTGAGGCAGCCGAAGAGGTGGCACGGACAACGTCGCGACAGTCGGATGCCGATATTACTAACGCATTCATTCTCTCCGACTATGATACCCTCAGTTTCAACTACCGCCTACGAGGTGGCCACGATGGAACCTCGATGTAGCGCGCCCGAAAGCGGGCTGAACTTCCGACCTATGACCACGGATGACGCCCCGGTGTTGCGCCGCTTCTTCGCAGAGACCGACACACGCACCTGCGACTTCACGATAGGCGGCACGCTGATGTGGGCAAGGTATTTCGACTACTCCTACTGCATCTACCGCGACACCCTCTTCATCAAGGGAGTGACCGAAGACGACGTGACACGTCCCGCCTTCTCGCTGCCTATTGGAAAGCTGAGTCTTGAAGAGAGCGTGGAAGTGCTCCGCGACTATTGCCGGGAAAACGGGTTGGACCTGATTTTTTCGGCAGTGCCCGAGGAGTATGTCGAGAAACTCGAAAGCTTAGGTGCGTCGAGTGTCGAGCCACTGACCGATTGGTCGGACTATCTGTATGACGCTTCGGCACTGGCATCGCTTTCGGGCAAGAAACTCGGCAAGAAACGCAACCACGTGAACCGCTTCATGCAGGAGAACCCCGACTACACATTCAGTCCGCTGACCCCGGAGCTGCTGCCGGCGGTGAAAGCCTTCTATCACTCGCAGCATCTGCCGGCAGAGAAACCCGCACTGGCCGACATAGAGCGAGAGCAGGTGTTTGAGGTACTCGACCATCCGGAACTCTACGGGTTTGAGGGGGCAGTGCTTTCGACACCGCAGCATGGCATCGTGGCCTTCACGATGGGCGAAGTGATAGGCGACACACTCTACACGCACATCGAAAAGATGAATCACGAAGTGAACGGAGCCGGCGAGACGGTCAACAAACTCTTTGCCGAGATGATGACCGCACGCCATCCGGAACTGTGCTACATCAACCGCGAGGAAGACACCGGTGACCCCGGACTCCGCCACGCAAAGGAATCGTATCATCCCTGCGCACTGCTCGCCAAATACAACGTAGCCCTGCGTGCTTAACAGAAATTAGAAATTATAATCATCATATTTAAAAGGAATTATGGAAACTACACGTCAAGCTAAAATATCGCGTCTGCTTCAGAAAGAATTAAGCGAAATTTTCCGTCAGCAGACGGCAAAGACCCACGGGACACTCGTATCGGTGAGCGCGGTTAGGGTGTCGCCCGACCTGAGCATAGCGCGCGTCTATCTCTCGATTTTCCCGCCGCAGAAGGCGCAGGAGATTCTTCAGAGCATAACGGCATCGGCCAAGACGGTGCGCTACGAGTTGGCTCAGAAGGTGAGATTTCAGTTGCGCAAGTGTCCCGAGCTTGCGTTCTATCTTGACGACTCGCTTGACTATGTGGAGCGAATCGATGAGCTGCTGAAGGATTGAGAGGGGGCGCATAGGGAGGGATTATCTAAATTCTGATAATTCTGATAATTCATATAAGGCATTATCTAAATTCTTATAATTCTAATAATTCGGATAATTCTGATAAGATTTATAAGATTATAAGTTTTATAAGAAGGCTCAAATCTATCATACCAAATCAATATCACGAGACACAGATGCTCGCACTTCGCATAGCGCTGCGCTATCTATTCGCGCGGAAAAGCCACACGGCAGTAAATATAATATCGCTCATCTCCATGGCCGGCATAGCATTGGCGGCCATGGCGATGGTGTGTGTGCTGTCGGTGTTCAACGGATTTCATGACCTTGCCTCGTCGCGTCTGTCGGGAGTTGACCCCGATATCCGTGTGAGTATGAAGGAGGGTGGACTGCTCATTGAAAATGCCGACTCCGTGGCCGCGATACTTGCGGGCGTTGCGGGTGTCGAGAGGGCTTTGCCGATGCTCGAAAGGCAGGCGTTGCTCATCAACGACGATGTTCAGACCCCGGTGGAAGTGCGTGGAGTGGGGGAGGGCTACGACCACATCTCGGGTATAGGCGAAAGTGTGATAGACGGCGAGCGTCTGGAGCCGGACGAAAGTTATTTCGGGCGCAAGGGCGCGATGCTGAGCGTAGGGGCAGCCATAGCCTCCGGGGCGCGTCCGAGTCTGGAAAAGACAGTCAGGCTGACCGTGCCCCGACGTCTGGGGCGAATCAATCCCGCGTTTCCGCTCTCGGCCTTCGTGACCGACACGCTCGTAGTGACCGGAGTGTATCAGACCTATCAGGCCGAGCATGATGCCGAAATAGTGTATATCTCACTTACGGACGCGCGGCGACTGTATGACTACACGACGCAGGGAACGAGTGTGGACATAGCCCTCAAGGCCGGAGCGTCGACCCCGGCCGCAGTCAAAGAAATTTCCGAACTGCTCGGCGACGACTACCTCGTGGCCGACCGTCTGCGGCAGCAGGAAGCCTCGTTCAGAATGATAGAAATCGAGAAGTGGATAACGTTTCTGATGCTGGTGTTCGTGCTGGTGATGGCCTCGTTCAACATACTCTCGACCATGGCGATGCTGATAATCGAGAAGCGGGGCAATATGCACATACTCAACGCCATGGGAGCGACCCCCGCGATGATAAGAAACATCTTCAGGACAGAGGGATTTCTGATTTCGGCCATAGGCGGCTGTGCGGGTATAGCCGTGGGCGTGGTGTTGTGTCTGCTACAGGAACACTTCGGGCTGATAGAACTCGGAGGCGACCACACGCAGATGTCGGTGACGAGCTATCCGTGTAGAGTCGCGCTGAGCGATTTGCTGATAACCGCCGGCATCGTCATTGTCACCGGCATCGTGTCGGGACTGATAGCCGCCGGAGGAGTAGAGCTTGACAAGGAAAAGTGAGCGCCAAGCGGGGAGATTGGCCAATCGTTTGAAAATTGTGAGCGAGTTTTGCCGATATATCAAAATTTATTCGTAAATTAGCACCCTAAAATCCAAAGAGGCCGCCAACTCGCAATCGGAGGCCCCGCGGCGCAACGGATTGCGCCCCTACGAAACCCTTCAATAACATTCCTATCCATACCATCAGATATGTCACATCCAGGTTCACACAGATATTGCGTCATAATGTGCGGCGGCGTCGGCAGCCGCTTCTGGCCTTACTCGCGTGAGGATTGTCCCAAACAGTTTATCGACTTTCTCGGCACAGGCAGGTCGTTGCTTCAGATGAGCTATGACCGCATACTCAGTGTAGTTCCGAAAGAGAATATCGTGGTGGTGACCAACGGGAAATATGCGTCGCTGATAAAAGAGCAACTTCCCGACCTTCTGCCGCACAACATCCTGCTCGAACCGGCGCGCCGCAACACGGCTCCGTGCATAGCCTGGGCGGCCTATCACATCCACGCCCTCGACCCCGAGGCGTCGATGATAGTGACCCCGTCGGACCATCTCATCACCGGGGAAGCCCTCTTTGCCGAAAGCGTGACGAAAGGATTTGAATTTGTAGAGAGCAGGGACGCACTGCTGACCCTCGGCATCCGCCCCGTGCGCCCCGAGACAGGATACGGCTACATCCAGATAGACAAGGAAGTGGCACCCGGCATCCGCTCGGTGAAGACCTTCACCGAAAAACCAAACCTCGAACTGGCAAAAGTGTTTCTCGAAACGGGCGAATTTTTCTGGAACGCCGGCATCTTCATCTGGCGCACGAAAACCATCATCGAGGCACTGCGCAAATATGACCCTGACGTGACCGGCATCCTTGACCGCGGACTCGACCTCTTCGGCACTCCAGAAGAAACGGCGTTTATCGACGCCAACTTCGCATCGTGTCCCGCCAACTCGATAGACTACGCCGTGATGGAGAAAGCCGACAACGTGTATGTGGAAACCGTCAGCTTCGGATGGAACGACCTCGGGACATGGAGCGCCCTCTTCGACAATTCGCCCAAGAACAAAGATGGAAACGTGGCGCAGAACTGCCATGTGCTGACCTATGACTGCACGGGCAACATCTTTGCCATCAAGCCCGACAAACTGGTGGTGGCCTCGGGACTCAAGGACTACATCATAGCCGACACCGGCGACGTGCTTCTCATCTGCCCGAAGGCGCAGGAGCAAGCCATCAAGCTGATGGTGAACGACGCACGAGTGGCATTCGGCGAAAAATATCTGTAACGAAACGACATGTCAGAGCAGCGACCCTACGACCTCGACGCCGAGCAGGAAGACGCCCTCATCGAGAGCGAATTCAAACAGCTCCTCGACGGCTATCTTGCATCGCCCCACCGCAAAAAGGTAGAAATCATAGAAAGAGCCTACCGGTTTGCGCGCGAGGCGCACAAAGGCGTGCGCCGCAGGTCGGGCGAGCCTTACATACTTCATCCGATAGCCGTGGCCCGTATCGTGAGCCGCGAGATGGGTCTGGGGTCGACGTCGATATGCGCCGCGCTGCTGCACGACGTGGTGGAAGACACGGAGTATACCACCGAGGATATCGAAGCACATTTCGGCAAGAAAATCGCCGAACTCGTGGATGGGCTGACGAAAATTTCGGGCGGCATCTTCGGCGACAAAGCATCGGTGCAGGCCGAAAACTTCCGCAAACTGCTGCTCACCATGAGCAAAGACATAAGAGTGGTGCTCATCAAGATGGCCGACCGCCTTCACAACATGCGCACCCTCGGGTCGATGGCCCCGGCCAAACAGTTTAAGATAGCGGGGGAGACCCTCTATATCTATGCCCCGCTTGCACACCGCCTGGGCCTCTTCGCCATAAAGACAGAGCTTGAAGACCTGAGCTTCAAATATGAGCATCCGGCCGAATATGAGCGCATTTCGGAACTGCTCCACAAGAGCTTCGCAAGCCGCGAAAGCGCCTACAACGAATTTGCCGCGCCGATACGCCGGAAGCTCGACGACATGGGCATACGCTATGAGGCGAAAGCACGACTGAAATCGGTCTACAGCATCTGGCGCAAGATGGAGACCAAGCACGTGCCCTTCGAAGAAGTGTATGACATCTATGCCATGCGCATCATCTTCGACTGCCCCGAAGGAATGTCGGAAAAAGAGCTGTGCTATAAGATATATGTGATGCTCACCGAGCTTTACACCCCTCACCCCGAACGCACGCGCGACTGGATATCGGTGCCGAAAGCCAACGGCTACCAGGCGCTCCACGTGACACTGATGGGACAGAGCGGCAACTGGATAGAGGTGCAGATACGTTCGCGCAGGATGGACGAGATAGCCGAGCGCGGATTTGCGGCTCACTGGAAATATAAAATCGGCGCCGGAGCCGAACGCGAAGACTCGGAGCTGACCGTGTGGCTCAAGACCATCAAAGACATACTCGACGACCCGACCCCCTCGGCCATCGACTTTCTCGACACACTCAAACTGAATCTCTTCTCGTCGGAAATCGTGGTGTTCACGCCTCAGGGCGAACTGCTCACGCTTCCGGCCGATTCGACGGTGCTCGACGTGGCCTATTCGCTTCATTCAGAGATAGGCAACCACTGCATAGCCGGCAAGGTGAACCACAAACTCGTGCCGCTGTCGCAGCGTTTGGCCTCGGGCGACCAGGTGGAAGTGCTGACCTCGAAGACCCAGCACCCGCGAAAGGAATGGATGCAGATACTGACCACGGCCAAGGCGCGCACCCGCCTGCGCAAAGAACTGCGCCGCGAGATGCAGCCCATGATAGACAAAGGTCAGGCGCTGTTTGACAAATTTCTCGACGAAAACAAGATAGAAAAGAGCAACGAGGTGCTGACAAGCATACTCGGACACTACCACATATCGTCGCGCGACGAGCTGATGCTGAAACTCGGCACCGGCGAACTCTCGCTCGACAACTACCGCGACTCGGCAAGAGGAGAAAGTTCGTTTATGAAACGCCTTCTCTCGCTGGGGAGTTTCGGCAAGAAGAAAAAGAAGAAGAAAGCGTCGGCCGAGCCTGACGCCCTGACCCGCGTCATCTCTGACGGCAAGCACGAAATCACCATCACGCGGCCTGAGAAAGTCAACACGAAAGAGGTCTATACGCTCGAATATCATAACAACGGGCGCAACTTCATGATGCCCGACTGCTGTCATCCGCTGCCGGGCGACGACGTGATGGGGTTTGTGCGCGACGACGGATTTGTAGAAATCCATTCGCTGACGTGCCCCCGGGCGCAGTTGCTCAAGACGAGCTACGGGAGCAGAGTGCTCGCCGTGGAGTGGAAGCGCGACCCCGAAGCCTTGTTCATAGCCGACATCCAGATAGAAGGCATAGACAGGCAGGGCATACTCCAGGACCTGACGCGAGCCATCTCGGAGGCGCTCGAACTCGATTTGCGCAGTCTCAATATCGAGGCGCACGACGAAGTGTTCTCGTGCCGGCTGTCGGTGAGGGTGTCGTCGACGCAAGACGTGGCCGACCTGCTGCGCAAGCTCAAGAGCATCGACGGAGTGAAACGGGCGGGACGCATAAAAGTGTGAGCCGCGCGGACAGCCCCCGACGAACAAAAGAAAATCTAAATATTCACGTTTGCAAACATATATATTACCCATGAAAAAACAGTTACTGCTTTTGCCCCTTGCGGCAATGCTGACCGTAGGATGCGGCGGCAACAAAGGCACGGAGAGCGGAGTGACAGAGAAGACCCTCTCGGGCCTCGACCCTCAGGCCTTCGTCAGCGTAGTCGACGGCGACACGACCGGACTCTATCAGCTGCGCAACGCCGACGCCGAGGTGTGCATCACCAACTATGGCGGCCGCATCGTCAGCATTATGGTAGACGACCGCGAAGGCAATCCCCGCGACGTAGTGATAGGCCTCGACTCGGTGCAGGCCTACTTCCCCCAAAACAACCTGACCGACTTCGGCGCAGCCATCGGCCGGTATGCCAACCGCATCAATCAGGGAAAATTCTCGATAGACGGCAAAGAGTATGACCTGCCGAAGAACAACTTCGGCCACTGCCTTCACGGGGGCGGCGAGATGGGTCAGCTCGGCTGGCAATATCGCGTCTACAAGGCCACGCAGCCCAACGACACCACCCTCGTGCTGACACTTCACTCACCCGACGGCGACAACGGTTTCCCCGGCAACGTTGATGCCACCGTGACCTACACGCTCAGCAGCCCCGCGCGCCTCACCATCAACTATGAGGCAACGACAGACGCACCCACCATCGTCAACCTCACCAACCACTCTTACTTCAACCTTTCGGGCAAGCCCGGTTCGACAGTCGACCTGCACCTCCTTGAAATCAACGCCGAAGGCTTTACCCCGGTGGATTCGACCTTCATGACCACCGGCGAGATAGCGAGCGTGGCGGGCACACCGTTTGACTTCCGCACCGCGAAAGCTGTGGGCAAAGACATCAATGCCGAAAACGAGCAGATAAAGAACGCCAACGGCTACGACCACAACTTCGTGCTCGCCACCGGAGGCTCGCTCGACGTGGCAGCAGCCACCCTCGAATCGCCTGAAAGCGGCATCGTGCTCAACGTCTACACCAACGAGCCTGGCATACAGTTTTATTCGGGCAACTTCCTCGACGGCAGCATCAAGGAAAAACATGGCGTGGCAGTGCCTATGCGCGGCGCGCTCTGTCTCGAAACGCAGCACTATCCCGACTCGCCCAACAAACCGCAGTGGCCTTCGACAGTGTTGCGTCCCGGCGAAACCTACCGCTCGACCTGCGTGTTTGACTTTTCGGTGAACGACTAAAACGAGATTGTCCCACTGTCCCATGTCCCACTGTCCCACGGACGCCAGCGGCTTGGGACAGACTTGGGACAGATGTGACACCCAATCAGAAAACATATTAAAAATCTTAAAACTATACCATGGCATTATTAGACTGGCTTGTCATCGCCATATTCTGTCTGGCCCTCATCGGGGTGATAGTATGGGTGATGCGGCAAAAGCAAAACAACGCCGCCGACTACTTTCTCGGAGGCAAGGACGCCACATGGATTGCCATCGGCGCCTCAATCTTCGCATCAAACATCGGCTCGGAACACCTCATCGGCCTTGCAGGGTCGGGCGCCTCGTCGGGCATGGCGATGGCCCATTGGGAAATCCAGGGCTGGATGATACTTCTTTTGGGCTGGGTGTTCGTGCCCTTCTACACCCGCTCGATGGTCTACACCATGCCGGAATTTCTCGAGCGACGATTTAATCCGCAGTCGCGCACGATTCTGGCCACCATCTCGCTCATCAGCTACGTGCTCACCAAAGTGGCCGTGACGGTGTATGCCGGCGGTCTGGTGTTTCAGCAGGTATTCGGCATCGAGAGCCTCTGGGGTATAGACTTCTTCTGGATTGCCGCCGTGGGTCTGGTGCTCATCACGGCCCTCTACACCATTTTCGGCGGTATGAAATCGGTGCTCTACACCTCGGTGCTTCAGACACCTATCCTGCTGCTCGGTTCGCTCATCATCCTCGTGCTCGGTCTGAAGGAGCTCGGCGGCTGGAGCGAAATGATGCGCATCTGCTCGGAAGTGAAAGTCAATGAAGCGGGCGACTCGATGGTCAACCTTATCCGCGACAACGGCGACCCCCAGTATCCGTGGCTCGGCGCACTCATCGGCTCGGCGGTAATCGGTTTCTGGTACTGGTGTACCGACCAGTTCATCGTGCAGCGAGTGCTCTCGGGCAAAGATGAACGCGAAGCCCGCCGCGGCACCATCTTCGGAGCCTATCTGAAGCTCCTCCCGGTGTTCCTGTTCCTCATCCCCGGCATGATAGCCTTCGCCCTCCATCAGAAGCTCGGCAGCTTCCTGCCGCTGACCGAGGCCGGACTTCCCAACTCAGACGCAGCATTCCCGACCCTCGTGGCCAAACTGCTCCCGGCCGGTATCAAGGGTCTGATAGTCTGCGGCATTCTTGCAGCGTTGATGTCGTCGCTGGCTTCGCTGTTCAACTCGTCGGCCGCCCTCTTCACCATCGACTTCTATCAGCGTTTCCGCCCCAACACCGACCCGAAACGCCTCGTGCGCATCGGTCAGGCCGCCACGGTGGTAATCGTCATCCTCGGCATACTCTGGATTCCCGTGATGCGTTCGATAGGCGACGTGCTCTATCTCTACCTGCAAGACGTGCAGTCGGTGCTCGCACCCGGTATCGCCGCAGCCTTCCTCATCGGCATTGGCTGGAAGCGTGCGTCGGCCCAGGGCGGCATGTGGGCGCTTCTGTCGGGTCTGATAATCGGTCTGACCCGTCTCGCCGCCAAGATTTACTATTCCAACCAAGGCATCGTGGCCGGCACCACCGAAGACCCGTCGTTCTTCCAGACGATATTCTATGAAGAAAACTGGCTCTTCTTCTGCGGTTGGATGCTTCTGTTCTGTCTCGCCGTCGGCGTAGTGGTCTCGCTCTTTACGAAGGCACCCGACGAGGCCCGCATCCGTGGTCTGGTGTTCGGCACCTCGACCGCCGAGCAGCGTGCCGCCACCCGTGCGTCGTGGAACAGCTGGGATATCATCAATACCATCATCATCCTCGGCATCACCGTAGCGTTCTACATTTATTTCTGGTAAAACTCGACACTTATGCTTGAAAAGTTAAAAGAAGAAGTATTCCGTGCCAACCTCGACCTGGTGAAACACGGACTCGTGATATTCACGTGGGGCAACGTCTCCGGCATCGACCGCGAGGCGGGTCTCGTGGTAATCAAACCGAGCGGCGTCAGCTATGACGAAATGAAAGCCGACGACATGGTGGTGGTTTCGCTCGCCACCGGCGAAGTCGTTGAAGGGTCGCTGCGTCCCTCGTCTGACACGCCGACCCATCTGGCTCTCTATCGCGCATTTCCCGAAATCGGTGGGGTAGTGCACACCCATTCCACCTATGCCACCGCTTGGGCGCAGGCCGGAATCGACCTTCCCAACATCGGCACAACTCACGCCGACTACTTCCACGACGCAGTGCCTTGCACGGCCGACATGACGGCCGCACAGGTGGAGGGCGACTACGAAGCCGAGACGGGCACAGTAATCATCGAGCGCTTCAAAGGTCTCAACCCCGTGCACACTCCGGGCGTGCTGGTGAAAAACCACGGTCCGTTCACATGGGGTAAGACCCCTCACGAGGCTGTCCACAATGCCGTGGTGCTCGAACAGGTGGCCAAGATGGCTTCGATATCGTTTGCGGTCAATCCGAACCTCACCATGAACCCCCTGCTCGTAGAGAAACACTTCTCGCGCAAGCACGGCCCCAACGCCTACTACGGCCAGACAAAGAAATAATCCTCAAACACTTACTTTAAGTAAGTTCTAAAAATAAAACGATATATGTAATAAAAAATTCTTGAACAATAAAACTCGTTCTTTTTGGATGCTTTGAGCCTTTCGTTCAGGCGCATAGCACGCTATGTTTCTTCACTCAAATCTCAAATCATCTCAAAAATAACTTCGTCTTATTTGTTCATTTATTTTTCTCACTTACTTAGATAAAAATCTCTCAACGACCATGTTTAACGAATATGAAATCTGGTGGGTCACCGGCGCCCAGCTGCTCTATGGCGGCGATGCCGTGGTAAAAGTCGACGCTCATTCACGCGAAATGGTAGACGGACTCAACAACTCGGGCCGTCTCCCCGTCAAGATAGTCTACAAAGGCACAGCCAACTCGTCGCGCGAAGTGACGGAAATCATGCGTGCCGCCAACTCAGACGCCCGTTGTGCCGGCGTCATCACCTGGATGCACACCTTCTCGCCTGCCAAGATGTGGATTCACGGTCTCCAGCAGCTCAAAAAGCCGCTCCTCCACTTCCACACCCAGTATAACGCCGAGATACCCTGGGACACGATGGACATGGACTTCATGAACCTCAACCAGAGCGCACACGGCGACCGCGAGTTCGGCCACATCACCGCACGTCTCCACACCCGCCGCAAGGTGGTCGTAGGCCACTGGACCGACACCGCCACACAAGACCGCATAGCCGTATGGCAGCGCGTGGCAGCCGCATGGGCCGACGCTCAGGACATGCTCATTCTCCGATTCGGCGACCAGATGAACAACGTTGCCGTGACCGACGGCGACAAGGTGGAAGCCGAGATGCAGCTGGGCTATCACGTGGACTACTGCCCCGTATCGAAGCTCATGGAGTATTACAAGAAAGTGACCGATGAGGACACCAAGGCACTCGTGGCCGAATACTTCCGCCTCTATGCCCACGCCCCCGAACTCGAAGACCCCTCGACCGAAGGCTATCTGAAAGTCTACAACTCGGCCAAGGCAGAGCTCGCCCTCCGCGCCATCCTCACCGACAAGGGCGCCAAAGGCTTCACCACCAACTTCGACGACCTCGGCACCGCCGATATCAACGACCCCAAATTCGTGGGCTTCGACCAGATACCCGGCCTCGCCTCGCAGCGTCTCATGGCCGAGGGCTACGGCTTCGGAGCTGAAGGCGACTGGAAGAGTGCCGCCCTGCTCCGCACCGTGTGGTTCATGAGCCAGGGTCTGCCCAAGGGCTGCTCGTTCCTCGAAGACTACACCCTCAACTTCGACGGCGCCAACTCGTCTATCCTTCAGGCCCACATGCTCGAAGTGTGTCCGCTCATCGCCGCCGAGCGTCCGCGCCTCGAAGTTCATTTCCTCGGCATCGGCATCCGCAAGAGCCTGACTGCCCGTCTGGTGTTCACCTCGAAACCGGGCGCAGGTCTGGCCGCCACCATCGTCGACATGGGCAATCGTTTCCGTCTCATCGTCAACGACGTCAACTGCATCGAGTCGAAGCCCCTTCCCAAGCTCCCCGTGGCCTCTGCGCTCTGGATACCCGAGCCCGACTTCGCCACCGGCGCCGCAGCGTGGATTCTCGCCGGAGGCACCCATCACTCCTGCTTCTCCTACGACCTCACGCCCGAGTACTGGGAAGACTATGCCGAAATAGCCGGCATCGAAATGCTCCGCATCGACAAGGACACCACCATCCCCGCCTTCAAAGACCGCATCCGTTGGAACGAGGTCTACTATCACCTTTTCAAATACTAATCTGAAGGCCCATGCTCAAGAACGCAAAAGCCACCATCGAAGCCGGGCGCGCGTCGCTCGGCATCGAGCTAGGCTCGACACGCATCAAGGCGGTGCTCGTCGACGAAGCCAACACCCCCATAGCTCAGGGCAGTCACCAATGGGAGAACGCGTTGGTCGACAACCTCTGGACCTATCCCCTCGAATCAATCTGGTTCGGACTCCAGGACTGCTACCGCGACCTGAGCGCCAACGTGCGCAGCCTCTATGACTGCGACATCGAGACGCTCGCCGGCATAGGCGTATCGGCCATGATGCACGGCTACATGGCCTTCGATGCCGAGGGAAATCTGCTCACCCCCTTCCGCACATGGCGCAACACCAACACAGGGCGTGCCGCAGCCGAACTGACCGAACTGTTCGACTTCAACATCCCCCTGCGCTGGAGCATCTCGCATCTCTATCAAGCCATCCTCGATGAGGAACCCCACGTGGGCGACATAGCATTTTTCACCACCCTCGCCGGCTACATCCACTGGCAACTCACCGGCGAGAAAGTGCTCGGCATCGGCGATGCTTCGGGAATGTTCCCCATCGACGGCAAGACCCGCAGCTATTCTACGGCGATGATTGACAAATTCGACTCGCTCGTGGCCACCCGCGGCTTTGCGTGGACGCTCCCCGAAATCCTGCCCTCCATCCTCATGGCCGGACAGAAAGCGGGCACCCTGACACAGCGCGGAGCAGAGCGTCTCGACATAGCCGGCCATCTCAAACCCGGCATACCCTTCTGTCCGCCCGAAGGCGACGCAGGCACCGGCATGGTGGCCACCAACGCCGTCAAGCCCCGCACGGGCAATGTCTCGGCAGGCACGTCGTCGTTCTCGATGATTGTGCTTGACGCCGACCTGTCGCGCCACTATGAGGTAATCGACATGGTGACTACCCCCGATGGCTCGCCAGTGGCCATGGTGCATTGCAACAACTGCACCTCCGACCTCAACGCATGGGTGGGAGTATTCGGCGAATTTGCCCGCCTCCTCGACGTCAACATCGAGACCGGCGAACTCTTCGCCAAGCTCTACAATCACGCCCTCACCGGCGATGCGGACTGCGGAGGCCTCGTGGCCTACAACTTCTTCTCGGGCGAACCCGTCGTGGGGCTCGAGCAGGGACGTCCCATGGTGGTGCGCTCGGTCGACGACCGTTTCAACCTCGCCAACTTCATCCGCACCAACCTCAACGCCGCGGTGGCCGTGCTCAAAATCGGCAACGACATACTCTTCAACAAGGAGAAAGTCAAGGTGGACCGCATCACGGGTCACGGTGGTTTCTTCAAGACCCCCGGAGTGGGTCAGCGCATCCTTGCCGCCGCACTCAACTCGCCCATCTCGGTGATGCAGACCGCCGGCGAAGGCGGAGCCTGGGGTATGGCGCTCCTCGCCTCCTACATGGTCAACAATCCTGGCAACCTGCCCCTTGACCAGTGGCTCGAACTCGCTGTGTTTGACGGCGACACCGGCACCGAAATCCGTCCGACTCCCGAAGAGGTGGAAGGCTTCGACAAGTACATCGCCCGCTACATGGCGGGGCTGCCTGTCGAGGAAGCCGCCATCAAAGCACTCTGACACCATCCAATAGCCCGGCGGGCAGCAGGCGTGACCAATACCTCCGCCCGACTGTCCGCCGGTGTCTTTTCCCACACATTTCCCACACACATCATCTTCACGTTTCTATCCCCCCTCAATCCCACAGACGCTATGAACAGACTCTCAAGCGTAACAGCCGGCGCGATGCTGCTGACAGGCCTATTCGCCACGCAAGCCCACGCAGCTCCGCGAGCCATTGCGGCCGACCCCGCTCTCGAAGCGAAAGTAGAGGCCACCCTGTCGAAAATGACCCTCGAAGAGAAAATCGGGCAGATGACCGAGCTGACCCTTGACGCGCTCGGTGCATTCGGCCCTGACGGTTTCAAACTCGACGAGCAGAAGCTCCACGACGCCATTGCCGTGCATAAAGTCGGCTCGGTGCTCAACGTGCCCGGCACAGGCTTGACACCTGCCGAGTGGGAGAAAATCATTCCCCTGCTCCAGAAACTCTCGATGGAGCACATCGGCATACCCTGCATCTACGGCCTCGACCAGAACCACGGCACCACCTACACCGTCGGAGGCACACTCTTCCCGCAGAACATCAACGTCGGAGCCTCGTTCAACCCCTCGCTTGCCGAAAAAGCAGCCGAAATCACCGCCTACGAGAGCCGCGCCGCCGACTGCCCCTGGACCTACTCGCCCACGGTCGACCTTACCCGAGACCCCCGCTGGCCGCGCGTCTGGGAAAACTTCGGCGAAGACCCGCTGGTCAACGCCGTCATGGGAAGCTCCATGGTAAAGGGTTTTCAGGGTCCCGACCCCAACAACATCGACTCACGCCACATAGCCACGTCGGTGAAACACTATCTGGGCTACGGCGCGCCGCGCACCGGCAAAGACCGCACCCCCGCCTACATCTCGCCCTCCGAACTCCGCGAGAAATTCTTCGAACCCTACCGCGCCTGCATCGAGGCCGGAGCGCTGACCGTGATGGTCAACAGCGGCTCTATCAACGGAATGCCAGTGCATGCCGACCACGAACTCCTCACCGTGTGGCTCAAGGAAGACCTCGGTTGGGACGGAATGATTGTCACCGACTGGGCCGACATCAACAACCTCTACACCCGCGAGCGCATAGCCGCCGACAAGAAAGAGGCAATCGAAAAAGCCATCAACGCCGGCATCGACATGTCGATGGAACCATATTCTACCGACTTCTGCGTGCTGCTCAAGGAACTCGTCGACGAAGGGCGCGTCAAGATGAGCCGCATCGACGACGCCACACGCCGAGTGCTTCGACTGAAATATCGCCTCGGACTCTTCGACACACCCGACACATGGGTCAAGGACTATCCTCAATTCGGCTCGCAAGCCCACGCAGAAGTGGCTCTCCGCGCCGCCGAGGAAAGCGAAGTGCTCCTCAAGAACAAAGATGGCCTCCTGCCTCTCAAAGAAGGCAAGCGCATACTCGTGACGGGTCCGAACGCCAACACCATGCGCAGCCTCAACGGCGGTTGGAGCTACACGTGGCAGGGCCATCTCGCCGACCGCTACACCGAGCAGTATAACACCATCTATGAAGCTCTCGCCCAACGCTTCGGTCAGGCAAACGTCAAACTCTGCGAGGGCGTAAGCTACGTCAAGGAGCGCGGTTTCGACCAAGTCACCGCCGATGCCATCCCTCAGGCTGTTGCCGCTGCCAGCGAGGCCGACGTCATCGTGTGCTGCATCGGTGAAAACTCCTATTGCGAGACCCCGGGCAACATCGACGACCTGCTGCTCGGCGCCGAACAGCGCCAGCTCGTCAAGGCCCTCGCCGAGACAGGCAAACCCATCGTGCTCGTGCTCAACGAAGGACGCGCCCGCATCATAGCCGACATCGAACCCCTTGCCGACGCGGTGATTGACGTGCTCCTGCCCGGCAACTATGGAGGCGACGCCCTGGCCCGCATCATAGCCGGAGACGTAAACCCCTCGGCCAAAATGCCTTACACCTATCCAAAATATCCCGCGCAGCTCACCACCTACGACTTCAAGACCAGCGAGCAGACCGAGAAGATGGACGGCGCCTACGACTACGATGCTGTCGTGTCGGTGCAGTGGCCCTTCGGTTACGGCCAGAGCTACACCACCTTCGCCTACTCCGACCTTCGCTGCGACAAGACTTCTTTCAAAGCCGACGACACCCTCACGTTTACAGTGACCCTCACCAACACCGGCGACGTAGCCGGCAAGGAAGTGGCCATGCTTTTCAGCTCCGACCTCGTGGCCTCGCTCGTGCCCGACAACCGCCGTCTGCGTGCATTCGACAAAGTGGAACTCCGACCCGGCGAAAGTCGCACCGTGACGCTCACCATTCCCGCCTCCGACCTCGCCTTCGTAGGGCGCGACGGCCGCTGGACGGTAGAGCGCGGCGAATTTCTGATGCAGGTAGGCACGGAAACCATGCGCATCAATTGCACCGATACCTACGTCTGGGATTCCCCCCTCAAACTCTTCGGAGCAAAGTAGGGTAGAGGTAACCCCCTGATTACTTTTTTCACTGATATCCGCAGCCGTCCCCACCCCGGGGCGGCTGCTTTGCTTTCCTCTGTCCCCACTGTCCCGCTGTCCCATGTCCCACGCCGGGGTGTGTCGTGGGACAATGACAGGTGGATCAGATGAGAGGACGGGAAGTGCGCAGACCGGGGCGGTTGTGGAGGGTGAGTGTGGCCACTTTCTCCGATTCGGCCGGGGTGAGCGGTGTGACGTAGCGGATGAAGTAGTGTTCGGGGGCGAGGAAGTCGAGGAGGAATGATGCTGTATCGACAGGTTCGCCGGGACGGTGTGAGGGTGCGTGTCTTTCGTGTATGGTGATGTCGAAGCCTTTCACTTCGACGGCCAGACTGACTGCCCCGGCTGTGTCGATGCCTGCGAGGCCGCGTCGGCGAAGCACTACACTTCCGTCGTCGCAACAATAAAACTCGATGCTCGGCTGCGGCGCAGGTTCTTCGTCAAGTCTCTCGAGCACCCCGGCAAGGAGGTATTGCCTCGCGGCTCCCGGCTCTCGCCTTCGGCCGAGGAGTGCCACGATGGCTGCGGCTATCATCAGGGATATTACATAGAATTCGGTGGTGTGGAGCATGGGGATTCAGACAGATTGATGGGGAGCGTGCTGAGATAATCCTTTAATTTATTGGCAGGGACACTCGTCCGTGGGGAGTCGGTCCGGAGACCATAAGAAATTCGACATCGTGGGTCTCCGTGGACGTGCCATGGCACGTCCCTACCTTTTATCGGATACTATCCGCTTTAATGAACGACTTTGTAGCGTAGTCGCATCTGTTAATCAGATGGTTGTCAAACGAAACTCACCCCCGCGCTGTCACGGAAGGGTGTGGCAGTGACGGGGGTGTGTATGGAGTTAAGCGTGGCTACGCGGGGTTATTTCTTGCCTTTCTTGGCCGATTTGCCGGCCTTCTTGGCGGGAGCTTTCTTCTCAGCCTTGGCTTTCTTCTCAGCCTTGGCTTTCTTCTCAGCCTTTGCTGGCTTTGCCTCAGCTTCGGGCTTTTCGGCGGGAGCAGCTTCCTCGGAAGCTTCAGCCTCGGCTTGCTTCTGACGCAGGAGGTGTTCTTCGTTGAAGTGTTCGATGTTCTTGCGCATCGATTCGGCCTCCTTGTTGAGGGTTTCGATTTCGCGCTCCTGATTGCGGATGGTGGTTAGGAGCGACGAGAGTTCCTCGTTGTCGATGCTCATGGGATACTGCTCTTCGACGCGCACGATGAAGTCGGCGAGGACGTTCATGTAGTTGGTGAACGCTTCGAAGGGGGTGTCGTAGGGCGAGAAAGCGTGCGAGGTCTTCGTGGACATGTAGAAGAAATGGTCGGCGGCCTGGAGACGGTCCCAATCCTGCTTGAGGAGACGGTTGTCGCAGAGGCGCACGCGCTCGCTGACCGAGTAGAGCTTGTCGAAGGCTTCCTTCTGGAGCTTGTTGCCGAGCCATGCCGAGACGTCGCGTTCTTCGTCAGACCACGACATGGGATAGGGCACTGAGAGTTCGGCCACGGCCTTGAGCTTGCTGACGGCGTCGGCGGGAGTGATAAATTCGATGCCCTTTTCAGCAGCGAAGCGGGGAAGTGCCTCGAGGAACTGGAAGATGCCCGATTCGCGGGGCTGGAAGTCGCCGATGACGGCGAGGTTCATGAAAAGGTTGACAATCTGCTCTTCAGCGGGAGTAGAGGCAATCCAGTTGATGTATTTGTCGGCCGTGAGGGGGTATTCGTCCCACGTCGAGTTGGAGAAGCGCTCGGTGATGTCGTCGGAGAACTTGTCGTTTTTGAGCAGGAGCTTCACGTCAGGAGCTGAAGCGGCTGCATAGACGTAGTTGGGCGACTTCCATCCGAGGATGTGCTTGGCCCCCTCGGTGATGATGCCCTTGTAGCCCATCGAGGCGATGAGGGGGGCGATTTCGTCGGAGTAGATAAGCTCGGTGTTGCGGATGACGGTCGGGGTCTGTCCGAAAAGCTCTTTGATTTTGGCCTTGTGGGCTTCTACCTGGGCGATGAATTCTTCGGGGTCGGCGAGCGAGCTGAGCGAGTGGGCGTAGGTCTCCGAGAGGAACTCAACGCAACCGGTGGCGGCGAGTTTCTTGAGCAGGTCAATCATCTCGGGCACGTACATTTCGAACTGTTCGAGGGCGAGACCGGTGACCGAGAGGGCACACTTGAATTTGCCGCCCGACTCTTCAATCATTTTGAGGAGCGACTGCGCTGCAGGGATGTAGGAGCGCTGCGAGACACGGTCGATGATGTCGTCGTTGGCGAAGTCGTCATAGTAGTAGTGGTCGTTGCCGATGTCGAAGAAGCGGTAGCGTTTCAGGCGAAACGGCTGATGTATCTGGAAGTAGAAGCAAATTGCTTTCATAGGAGTAATGCGGGGATTAGAATTTGAGAGATTGTTTTAGTGAGGAGTGAGTAGTGAGGAGTGAGTAGTGAGTAGTGAGGGGCGGGGCGCTGTCCCACTGTCCCACGTGACGCCTTCGGCTTGGGACAGAGGTGGGACACCCGGGACCCGTGCGTCAGGAGCGACCGAGCACCTTGTTGTAGATGTCGATGACCTTCTGTCCGGCCTTGTCCCACGTGATTTGGTTGACTTCGGCCAGACCATCCTCGCGCAGCTGTTCATACATGGCGGGATAGGTGACGATAGAGTTGATGGCGTCGGCCATGGCGTCAATGTCCCAGTAGTCGGTCTTGATGACGTTGGTGAGGATTTCGGCGCAACCGCTCTGCTTCGAGATGATGGAGGGCACACCCATCTGCATGGCTTCGAGGGGCGAGATGCCGAAAGGCTCGGAGACCGAGGGCATCACGTAGACGTCGGAAGCCTTGAGCATTTCGTAGACCTGCGAGCCGCGCTGGAAGCCGGGGAAGTGGAATCGGTCGGCAATGCCGCGCTCGGCTGCGAGGAGTATCATTTTGTCCATCATGTCGCCCGAACCTGCCATGACGAAGCGCACGTTGGGGTTGTTTTTGAGCACCTTTGCTGCTGCCTCCACGAAGTATTCGGGGCCCTTCTGCATGGTGATACGTCCGAGGAACGTCACCACCTTGTCTTTGCTCTTGTGCTCGGGCACGTTGAGCTGCTCGGGGGTGAGCGGTGTCACGGCGTTGTGGACGGTGGTCACCTTGGCCGGGTCGATGCCGTAGTTGTTGATGACGGTGTCGCGGGTGAGGTTTGAGACGCAGATGATATGGTCGGCGTTGTTCATGCCGTCTTTCTCGATGGCAAACACCGTGGGGTTGGGTTTGCCTCGCGAGCGGTCGAACTCGGTGGCGTGTACGTGGATGACGAGGGGCTTGCCCGACACCTGCTTGGCATGGATGCCGGCCGGATAGGTGAGCCAGTCGTGAGAGTGGATTATGTCATAGTCGACGGTGCGTGCCACGACGCCGGCGCAGATGGAATAGTTGTTGATTTCCTCTACGAGGTTGTCGGGATAGCGGCCTGAAAACTCGATGCAGCCCAGGTCGTTGGTGCGCATGTAGTTGAAGTCGGCGTAAATATGGTCGCGCAGACGGAAATAGAGGTCGGGGTCCATGACGTTGCCGATGCGCTCCTGCACGTATTCGCGCGAGACGTCGCGCCAGCAGACGGGCACCTGCGACATGCCTATGATGTGGGCGAAATGCTTTTCTTCATCGCCGAAAGGCTTGGGTATGACAAACGTGATGTCCATGTCGCCACACTCCCACATGCCCTTCGTGAGACCATAGCTGGCAGTGCCGAGACCGCCGAGGATGTGGGGCGGGAATTCCCACCCGAACATTAATGCTTTCATCTTTCAGATTCTGTTTTGTTGAGGGTGGAGGGGTCAGTCCATCGTGAATTTCTTGAGCGTCGTGAGGGTGCGGAGCACTTCGGCCACATTGGTGACATGGCTGATGGCACCGCGGCCTATGTAGGGCGGGTTGGCGTCGTAGAGCTGCGAGAGCGAGCCGATGCAACCCTGCACCATTTCGTCTTCGAAGCCTATGAGCATGCGGTCGATGTAGCTGACGCCGCTCATGCCGAACACTTTCAGGTAGGCGTCGGCATAGAAGCCCATGAGCCACGGACGTGCGGGGCCGTTGTGGAGCGCCATCTCGCGGTCTTCGGGCGAGCCGAGGTAGTGGGGGCGGTAGCCGTAGCTTTTGGGCGAGAGGGTGCGCAGACCCTTGGGGGTGAGCAGTTCGCGGGTCACCATGTCGAGCACTTTCTTGCGCTGACGGCGGTCGAGGGGCGAATAGTCAAGTCCGATGGCTATCGCCATGTTGGGACGCACCGACGGGTCGGCATACTGGCCGTTGACGTAGTCGTAGAGATAGCCGTAGTCGTTGAGGAATGTGCGCACGAAGGCCGGAGCCAACTTGTCGGCCGTTTCCTGATAGCGCTTGGCCTCGTCAGAACCTTCGTGGAGCTTCGCCGCGAAAATCAGAGCGTTATACCAGAGGGCGTTAAACTCTACGAGCATACCTGTGCGACCCACCACGGGACGTCCGCCCAGCGAGGCGTTCATCCACGACATAGGTTTCTGCGACGAGTCGGTCGAAAGGAGTCCCTCCTCATTGATGTAGAGCATCGGGTGACGCCCTTCGAGGATGGTGTCGACGAGCTTGCTCACTTCCTTGCCGAAGAGTTCGCGGGCTTCGTCGCGGCCATAGGCCTTGGCATATTGCTGGATGGCCCAGACAGCCCAGAGAGGAATGTCGGGCAGGTCGATGCCCTGGATGCGGGTCGAGAGAGTGCCGTTGGCCAGATATTCGTCGAGCGCCTTGAGGGCGGTGTCGGCTATCTTCTTGAAATCGTCCTTATGATTGATGGCAATAGTGGCGCCGGGCAGAGCCATGAAGGTGTTGCGCGCTATGATTTTGCCCCAGGGGAAACCCGAGATGAGGTACATTTCCGCGCCCTCCTTGATGTAGCACTGCTTGACGGCGTTCTTCAGGCAGTTGAAGAACGAAGTGCGGTTGGTGCGCTGCGCAATCTCGCGCTCATACATGCGGGGCAGTTCGGCGGGGTCGACTTCGCTCAGACCGGCCGAGAAAATCAGGCTCTCGCCTTTCTTGATGGGCACGTCGAAATAGCCGGGCACCCAGAGGTCTTCGCTGTAGGGCACGCCGCGCTCGAGGTCTTTGACATATTCGAAGCCCTTATACCAGTTGGGGTCGTAGGTCCATTCGGGTTTGGATGAGAACTGCATGAACAGACGGGGATAGCCGTCGTAGAGACAGGCCGACACACCGTTGTCGATGAGGGGTATCTCGGTGTTGAGCGCGTCGTTGGCTATGCAGAGCTCGTTGGCGTCGCGGAAGGCGAGCACCGGGCGGAAACGCAGCGATGTGGGCGAGTGGGCCTCCACAAGCGTGTAGCGGATGAGAATGCGGTTTTCGTTAGAGATGAAAATCTTCTCTTTGGTGAGGATTACGCCGCCGACGCGATAGGTGGTGCGCGGCACATTCTCGCAGTCAAACTCGCGGATATACTTGTGACCGTTGGGGCTCATGACGCCGCCCGTGTAGCGGTGGAGCCCCAGATTGAACGGGACACCGTGCTGATAGACGGTCTCGTCGAGCGACGACAGCATGACATGCGCCGAATTGTCCATCTCGGGGATGGGCACCACCAGCAGCCCGTGCTGCTTGCGCGTGTTGCAGTCTACTATCGTCGTGCAGTGATAGGCGCCCGACTGATTCGTGCGCAGCATCTCCTTCGGAAGCGACTGCTCAAGATTTATCATCAGGCTCTTATCAAATTTCAGATAGCTCATTAGATATGTGTTGATTTAGGATTTGGCGAATTGATGCGCGCGGCTCCTCGGCTGCGCTGACATGAAAGGATTAGCTTTTTAGATTGGCGAATTTAGCCGTTTTAATTGGATTTACCAAAGATTTAAGTTAAAAAAATCGTAAAAGTTTCGTTTTATGCCCTGCGGTAATGTTATAGAACATATTTTCGCCTCACTTATTGTAGGTTATACTATTTGTCGGAATTTTTTTTGAAAAAAGTTGCCCGAAAATTTGGAAGGTTCGGAAAAAAGACGTAACTTTGCACTGTCAAAACGAAAATGACGCTAAAACACGGCTCATTAGCTCAACTGAATAGAGCATCTGACTACGGATCAGAAGGTTACAGGTTTGAATCCTGTATGAGTCACTCCAAAATGAGAGAGAACAAGCTGCTTAGATAAAATTTAAGTAGCTTGTTTCGTTTATATACCCTCGGCAATTATGACACCTCCTGACCGAAACACCCCCACACCCACCGACGACGAACGCTTCATGCGCATGGCCCTCGACGAAGCCCGGCAAGCCGCCGAGGCCGACGAAGTGCCCATCGGTGCCGTTGTTGTCACCTCCAAAGGACGCGTCGTAGGCCGCGGACACAATCTCACCGAACGCCTCTGCGACGTCTCGGCCCACGCCGAAATGCAGGCCATCACCGCCGCCACCCAGACCCTCGGAGGAAAATACCTCACCGACTGCACCCTTTACGTCACCGTCGAACCCTGCCTCATGTGTGCCGGCGCCATCGGCTGGGCACAAGTGGCCCGCATAGTCTACGCCGCCCCCGACGACAAACGAGGCTACCACAGCTTCCTGCCCGAACGCTCCCCCTTTCATCCCAAGGCCACTGTGACCTCAGGCATCCTCGCCGACGAAGCACGCGCACTCATGCAAGACTTCTTCAGGCGCAAACGATAACACTCCTCGCACACCCAACTTTCCTCAACTTATATGAAACCGAAACTCGTCATCTCCACCGGCGCCGGCATAAGCGCCGAAAGCGGCATCTCAACCTTCCGCGACGCCGACGGACTCTGGGAAAACTATCCTGTCATGGACGTGGCAAGCGCCGACGGATTCCGTCGAAATCCGGCCCTCGTACACAAATTCTATAACGAACGCCGCCGTCAGCTGCTCGAAGTCGAACCCAACGCTGCCCACCGCGCCCTCGTAGACCTCGAAAAAGACTACGACGTCTACATCATCACCCAGAACGTCGACAATCTCCACGAACGTGCCGGCTCAGCCCACGTGCTCCACCTCCACGGCGAACTCATGAAAGTGCGCTCAATGGCCGACGAAAACCGCGTCTACACCCTCACCCCCGACAATCTCGAAACCTCGCCCGAAACCCTCGACGAGTATGGCGACCACGTCCGCCCCCATATAGTATTCTTCCAGGAAGCCGTGCCCAACATCGAAAAAGCAATCGAATGGGCACACGAAGCCGACATCTTCGTAGTCATAGGCACATCGCTCGTTGTTTACCCCGCAGCAAGACTGCTCCACTACGTCCGCCCCGGCGTACCCGTCTACTACATCGACCCCGCACCCGCAGTCGTCCCCCCATCGGTAACCGTCATCCCGGCCAAAGCCACCATCGGCGTCCAGCGCCTCCGCGACCTCCTCACCAAACAATAACCCATCCCACACCTGTCCCACCGTCCCACGTCCCAAGGCATTGTGCCCACGGGACGCCCCAAACCGCGACGCACCATCGCAAAAATGGTTGTTTCATAGCACGCGCTTACGCCGCCATGTACGGACTTTTACCTTTGCAGAGTGAAATAAAGACAATAAAAAGCCAAAAAAATTGTTAAAAAGAAAGGCGG
>JAIDCC010000114.1 GCA_029056055.1 Duncaniella sp. | reverse complement strand
AGATGAGAAGTGAGAAGCTATCGCTCTGCAAATTCCGTGAGGCGGAGGGGGGTCGGCTGACGCCTCGGTGTATAGGGGAGCCATTCGGGACGAAAATTGCCTACATAGAGGCGGAGGCAGACACGCCGATTTCTCATTTCTCAATTATCAAGAGATGCCATATGAGTGAGAAGTGAGAAATGAGAAGTGATTTATCAATTTATCAATTATCAATGTACGCCATATGAGTGAGAAATGAGGCCCGGTAGGGGCGCAATACATTGAACCGCGCCAACCCCACGACAGCAGCTTCGGGTTATGGTAGGGACGCGATTCTTCGCGTCCACGGCGACGGGGGCACGGCGGCAGAGGTTATTCGGCGTCGGGGTGAGAGGCCGCGGGCGCAATGTATTGCGCCCCTACTGTAGTGCTGTAACATGTTGCGACCGAGGGGATTCGGCGTGGGGTTCGCATAAAATGTGACGGGGCGTTTCGCCGGGGGGCGAAATGTGTGAGATGGGGGGATTACATTACGGCGTCTTTGACGTCGTCGAGCGAGACGAGGCCTGAGGCGAGGGCGTAGATGGTGAGTGCGGCGGGCGAATGGAGTCGGAGCTTGGAGGCAATGTTGCGGCGATGGGTCATGATGGTGTTGACCGAGACGTTCATCTCCGAGGCTATTTCTTTATTTGACAATCCCTTGACTATGGCACAAACCACTTCGCGCTCGCGCGGTGAGAGGTCGTTGCCGGACGGGGTGGTTTCTGCTGCCGATGGGGTGGTTTCGGGGGTGGCGGTCACCGCGCCGAGGGTGTTGCAGATGTCGGAAGCCGTGTCGGCGGGCGAGACGGAGGCTTTGTAGCCCGCGGTAATGGCTGCGGGGAGGGGGTGAAGCGTGAGGGCCACGACGGGTATCGACTCGCGTGTGAGAAGAGCGAGGAGTTCGGGCGAGAGAAGTCGCGGGTCGGCTATGACTGCGTCGGGAAAGTCGGTCGAGGAGTCGGCGACGGCAGCCATTTCGGGGGAGCTGACGAAAAGCCGGGTGAGCCAGGGCGCGGAGTCGGCGCGGAGCATGGCGTCGAGGCCTGCGGCCACTACGGGCCAGTCGGTGAGCAACCACGCGGTGCGTTCCGATGCCGAGGATTTTCGTTGCTGAAGGGCCGTCATTTCGCACTGTTTTTTAGCTCGGCCTCAAGCTCGGCGGTTTTGGGCACGAGCAGTTCCTCCTCGATGCGGGTGTGGAGAGTGAGGTCGTCTTCGGTGTTGAAGATGTCAATGAGCACGTCATACATCCTGTAGGGAATGCCGGTGGTGTAGTAGCGCAGGATGATGTTTTTCATTTCTTCGAGCGAGTCTTCAACGTCGTGGTCGTGCGACGTGGCGAAACGTGCTATGTCGAAATCGGGGTCGAGGTGTCCGCCGGAGAGGGCGGCAATGTAGGGAAACACCTCTTCTTCCTCGTGACGGAAATGGGCTTCGACACGGCGGATGTAGCGGTCGAAGTAGTTGAGTATGATGGGATTGATATCGGCGTGTGCGGGGTCGAACGCCGCGAGGAGATTGGCGCGGATGTGGGGGAAGCGATAGCTGAGATAGTAGTCGTGGGATGCGCGCAGAAACGATGCAATCTCGTCGGGAGTGACGCGAGCGAGCTGCCCGCGGTCAACGGTGCCCGAGAGAGCGAAGTTGACCACGAGGAGGAAAGCGTCGGCTGATATGCCCTGCTCGGCGCAGAGCTCGCGAATGGTTTTGTTGCCGAACCCGAGGGGCAGCGAGAAGCGACTGAGAAAACTCAGCAGGTTGTAGTCGGCATCTACGAGTGCCGTGACGGGGTCGGAGGGTGTGAAATGGTGCCGGGTCATGCGAGGCTTGGGTTGAGGAGAGAGGTGGAGTCAGGAAATTCAGGCTTCGGGAGCAGCTTCGGCTTCTGTAGCGGCAGCCTCTTCTTCGGCGGGGAGGAAGTCGGTCAGCCCGGCAGCCACGAGGATGTTATACCACGAGAGGAGTTTCTTGATGTCGGTGGTGTAGACGCGCTCGCGGTCGAAATCGGGGAGAATTTCGCCGAAGTATTCGCGAATGCCGGCGTCGCCTCCGAGAGCCTTGACGTCGACGGGCTTGCCCTCTTCCTTGACCTTGACGGCCTCGAGCACCTGCGCGAGGGGTGCGTCTTCCTCGACGGTATACATCGAGATGTCGCCGAGCGAGATTACTTTGTCGTGGGCATAGGCGGGTGTGCGCTTGCCGGTGACGATAGATTCGACGATGAGCATATTCTTGCCGCGGTTGACGAGACGGAACAGACCGGGACGTCCGGCAATAGAGAGAATGGTCTTGAGCATGGTTATTGAGAGGTTTGGGATGTTAGCGGGAAAGGGAGGGGGATTCGTCAATTTGACAATTTGTCATTTTGACATTTTGACGAAATGAGATTCTGATGTTTTCAGCAATCTGTTTGCAAAGATAGCACTTTTCTTCCAATCGGCCAAATCAGGCGAGATGGAGCGCCTGGAGGAAGCGGCTGACTACGGCAGGGTCGCCTGAGTGTTTGCCCTCATCTTCAGAGAGTTTGCAGGTGTCGTTCCAGAAGGTCCACGACTCGGTGATTTTGACGGCCACGAGCTTGATGACGATGTTGAGAGGGCGCAGCGAGGGGATGTCGTTGGTGAAATGGGTGCCTATGCCAAACGACGGGCGGCACACCGGTGCGGCCTCGCGCTGAAGGGCTATGGCGCGGTCGGTATCGAGGGCGTTGCTGAAGATGACCTGTTTGCTGCGGGGGTCGATGCCGAGGCTGCGATATTTTTCGACGATGCGGCGGAGTTGGTCGAGGTTGTCGCCCGAGTCGACACGCAGTCCCTTGAACATGTTGGCGAAGGCTTCCGAGAAGTTGAGGCTGAAAATGCGCCAGCCGTAGGTGTCGTAGAGAAACGTGCCGAGCGCACCGTTGAAGGTGTTGGTCCACGCCTGCATGGTCAGATAGTTTGCCATCTGGGGTCCATACATTCCGGCCATCGCGCAGACGAGTTCGTGGGCCATCGTTCCGATGGGAACGACGTCATATTTCATGGCGAGACGGATGTTGCTTGTGCCCACAAATTCGCCCGGGCCCGACATGCTGCGCCCTTCGGCGGCCATAGCCCCCACGACGGCATCGTGGACGGCGCCCGAGGCACGGCGGCGCGTACCCATGTCGCTGAAACTGCACCCTGCTTCGATGAGGCGGCGTGCTTTGGCCGCGGCGGTCTCTCTGACGGCATCGAGCGAAATGAGCGAGTCGTCGCCCCGCATGATGTAGTAGAGCTCGGAGATGATGGCGAGCAACTTCACTTCAAAGAGGATTGTGGCATACCACGGGCCTTCGATTTCGACACTGAGATGCCCCTCGGCGTCCTGACCTACGCTCACCTGCGAGGGGTCGTAGCGGAAACCGTTGAGGAAGTCGTAAAACCAATAGGGCAGGTAGGGGCAGCGGCGCTTCATGAAAGCTATCTCCTCGGGAGTGATGGCAAGCGACGCGAGCATGTCGACCTGACGGCGAAGCTGTGCGGCAAACCCTTCGGGATAGACGCGGTTGTCGCGGTCGGTGAAACGATAGCGCACCTGCGCGCGGGGATAGTTGTCGATGACGGCGCAACACATGGTGAATTTGTAGAGGTCGTCGTCGGTGAAAGCGGTGATGATGGGTGGGATTTCCATGGTGCAGGTTTTAGGGCTTCAAATTTAGGAATTTTTTCAGAGACGCGCAAATAAAAATGTATGCGCCCCGACCGGAGAGGGGTATCCGGCAAGGACGCGAGGGAGAAGAGGGGGATTTTTTTGAGAAATTGTCAAAATGTCAGAATGTCAAATTGTCAAATTGACAAAATGACAATAGCTTTGCGGTCAATCGTCGATGATGATGAAGTTGCCGTTGATGTCGAAGATGTAGGTGTCGGGCGAGGGGATGGCGAGCTCTACTTCGTAGAATTTGCCGCGTTTAAACTCCACGGTCTCCACCTTCGAGGCAAGGCCGTTGTCTTCGAGATGCTTGAAGGTCTTGGCGGGCACCACTTCCTTCACTACCGAAGCGGCCAGTGTGGCGCGGTCGGGAGCGTCGATTTCGGTGACTTTGCCCGAGTTGTCAAACTCGATGTCGACACCGTTGGCCAGCTCGACTTCATATTTGCCCTTGGCGAAATAGCGTTCGCACTTCAGGATGCCGACGCCCTTGAAATGGCGGTCGATGAATTTGGAGGCCGACGAGGGAAGCTGGGCGGCGGTCTGCGAGGCGGCCACGACGAGTCCGGGCGACGAGCCTGCGGGGGTCTGGGCGATAGCTGCCGGGACGGCAAACAGCGAGGCCAAGGCGGCCATAATGAGGAGAGTTCTACGTTTCATATCGTTGATTTTTATGTTGGGTTCGGAATATGTTTCAAAAAGAAAAAAGAGAGGGGGTCTCACGACTGCCTCTCTCTCCATTCATCACATTATGCTTATTTGTTGCTTAGGTAGTATATGTCGCGGTCGGGACACATTGCTGTCCCAATCCAAATATCGTGGTTGAGATTTCTCACTTCTATTCTCATTCTCGCATCTCGACAGAGGGTGAGATGAGATGAGAAATGAGAAAGCGTGTCAATCAGAATCCGTAACGGCTTTCTACAATCTGCCAGTCTACGATGTCCCACCACTGCTTGAGAGCGTCGGCGCGACGGTTGCGGTAGTCGAGATAGTAGGCATGTTCCCAGACGTCGAACGTCAGGAGCGGAGTGAGCCCCTCGGTGAGAGGATTTGCCGCGTTGGGGCCCTGAGTGATAAAGAGTTTTCCGTCTTCGTCGGCAGACAGCCACACCCAGCCCGAACCGAAGAGTCCGGTGCCTGCGGCCTCGAAATCGGCCTTGAATTTGTCGAAGCTGCCAAACTGCTCGTCGATGGCCTTGCGGAGCTTTCCTTCCGGCTCACGGCGACCTTCGGGCGAGAAGGTGAAGAAGTAGAAAATATGATTCCACGCCTGCGAGGCGTTGTTGAAAAGCGCACCTTCCGAACGCTTGATGATGTCTTCAAGCTCCATATCCTCATACTCGGTGCCCTTGATGAGGCGGTTGAGATTGTCGATATAGGTGCGTTCATGCTTGCCGTAGTGATAGTCGATGGTCTCGCGTGAGATGGCGGGCGCCAGGGCGTCGGCTGCATAGGGAAGTTCGGGAAGTGTGTAAGTCATATCGTTTTAACTGATTGAGAATTTGACAAAGGAAATTGATGTTTCAGCGCGAAGGGCGGCAGGCTGTTGTGAAGCGCCCCGCGTCTCGGCTGCTTTCGATAATAGAACGCCCGTATGTGGCCGCAGGTTCAGACAAAAATGTTAAAGCCCGCGCGAATTTGTGTTAAAAAATTTTGTGCTCTCCCCTCGGCTTATTACCTTTGCAGCGCCAAAACAAGCCTCTCCCCTGCCCCACACATCATCATCCATACATCACACACACACGCATCATCCATGCCTGAAACACACCCCGGGCGCAAAGGCCCCAACTCACTGCTGCGCGACCTCGTGGCCATCGTCATCGGCATCGTCATCTATGCCATCGGCTTCACCGTCTTCATCCTGCCCCACGGCATAGTCATCGGCGGCATGACAGGCCTCGCCACCCTAATCTATTACGCCTCGGGCGAGACAATCCCCGTGGCTGCCTCGATATTCGGCGTCAACACGCTTCTGCTCATAGCGGGACTGCGCTTTCTGGGGCGCGACATGGTGATGAAGACTATTTTCGGCTTCACGCTGCTCTCGCTGCTCATCGGGTCGGTCGAGGCCTACTTCACCTCACACCCGCCTATCGTGGCCAATACCCCCGTGTCGCTCCTGATGGGAGCCGTCCTGATGGGCACGGGCATCGGGGTCTACTACAGCCACCGCGGCACCACGGGAGGCACCGACATCATTGCCGCCATCATCAACAGCGTCAGCGAAATTTCTGTGGGGCGCGTAATGATGATTTTCGACATGACGGTGGTCGCGCTCTCGTTTTTCCTCCCCTTCGACGGCGACATGGAAATGCGTGTGCAGCAACGCGCGCAGAGCATCATTTTCGGATGGATGACGATTTTCGTCTACTCCTACGTCACCGACCGTTTCCTGCAACAAGGTATGCAGACGGTGCAGTTTTTCATCCTCTCCGACCGGTGGGAAAAGATAGCCTACCGCATCACCCACGAGACCGGACGCGGTGCTACCATCTGGGACAGCCGCGGCTACTGGACCTCGACCCCGCGAGTGATGATTATGGTGTGGTGTCGCCGCCCCGACATGGCCATGATTTACGACATCGTCCGTCAGGAAGACCCCGACGCCTACATCACGGCCACCAACACCGTCTCAGTCTACGGCAACGGCTTCGACCCGCTTCTCAAACGGAGGCCGTATGTGAGAAGTGAGAAATGAGAAATGAGAAATCGGCTTGCCGCTTTGCTCTGCAAAGAAATGAGAAGGGGCGCTTTGTCATTTTGTCATTTTGACAAATTGACAATTTGACAATTTGACATCTTGACAAATTGACTCCTATAGAAATTCCCTTAATTGGCGGGGGCTATGAGGATAGCTGCCTCGGAATATTCATGTGCCGCGTCGAGCAGGCGGAGCATGTCGTCCCACGAAGAGGCGGGGAGGATAGAACGGTTGTAGCGCTCGCTGGTGCGGATTTTCACGGTGCGGCCGTCAAGTGTGGCGTCGGCCCTGAACGAGCCTACAGGCGAGCTGATAGATTTGCGCAGGTCGTCGAGACTGCCTTCTACGAGCTCATATCCGTCGGGGATGGTAAAGATGATGGTATTGTCGACGCGATGGGGTGCGCGCGAAAGGATGCTAATCTCGCGGGTGCGCTCGGCGCCGGTGATTTGGTGCTGCTTGCCGGTGAGCTGTCCGAGCTTCACCATAAGATGGTCTCCGGCATCGGTGATAGCACCCGGCACTTTGCCCTTGACAGTCTTCACCAAGGAGGGAGAGGCGGGGGTGGTGCCCGACTGCTCGATTTCGTAGCTTTCAAGAGTGGCTTCGTCGGAGTTCCAGAGCATTTTCACAAATTCCTCGGTAGCAGAGAGAGCTTTTTCTTCCTGCTCCTTGCTGTCGCTGGAGTATTTGAGACGCGAGGGTTTGAGACCGAGGTATTCCTGCTGGTCGGCCACGAAACGGTCGAACGTAATGCCTTCCGAGATGGAGGCTTTCGAGGAGCCGGTGGCCGAAAGGCGTGCCGAGACTTCGAGATTTTCAGTGTCCGCAGGGTCAAAGGTTGCTTCGGTCACAACGGTGACCACGTTGTCGGCTGCGCGACCTGCGGGGAGTTTTTCGTTGCGTGCCGACATGTCGAGACGGGCATTGTCGGGCATGGCCGAGAAGAGGATGTATTCCTCGCCGTCATACCACGCGGGGATTTCGCCCGGAAGCCAGTCGCCCGCGTTCGGGGGGAAGAATGTGCGTCCGCCCGACACTACGAAGTAATGGGCGTCGCTGTAATGGGCCAGTTCGCCCACGGCTATCTGCTTGCGCGAATTTCCGGCGGCCACACGTGCATCGGTCTGCGGCTGGAGTTTGGCCATGAGGTTGACAAACATTTTTACAAACTGACGCTCGGTGATTTTGTCAGACGACTTGATTGAGCAATAGCGCAGGGCAGTCCAGGCAGCCTCGGCCGTCTGCTCGGGAGTGGCGTCGGGATGAGCCTTGAGCCACGACTTCACCATGCCGTTTGCCTCGCCCGTCACCTTGTCGTTTGTTTTGCAGTCGAAAATAGCCGAAGCGATGTCGCTGACCACGAAGGCGTGGTTGGCATAGCGCATCCCGCCGTTCCTCGCCTTCTGAGGCACGTAGCTGAGACGCGAATTGTTGTTGAGAATGTAGAGCTCCATCATGGGCATCTGACGAGCGGCCGAGAAGTAGGGTAGCTTTTCGTCGAGCGCACCGATGTTTTCGAGCTGCAGGAAGAGCAGATTTTTTCCGTCGGCTGTCTTCTCGAAGGTTTTGATGGCGGGCGCACCGTTGTAGGCGCCATACTCCATGCAGAGCCGGGGGTCTACCTTGACGTCAAGCGTGAAAAGATGAGTGGGATACTTGGCGAGGATGTTGACGGGAATCGACGGCACGATGAGTTCGTCGAAGAAGTAATCGGTGTAGTAGAAGTAGTCGAGCACGTCGCCGGGAGCCAGACCGGGAATGGCGATTTTATATTCCACCTCCTCCTTGTCTTTCTTACCCCCTGTCTGGGTGAGCGCCTCGTTCATGTCTACCTCGGTGACGGAGCCGTCGGGCTTGATGATGCGAGCGCCGAAAGCGGGGCGCACGCGGGCAAGCTCAACGCCGCTGACCGACTCTTTCGACTCGGGCAACACGGTAAACTCGGTGAAGTCTTCAGCCGCGGCGGCATCGTTGATTTTCACCATATCGCGCCGCAGATAGATGGTGCTCGTGATATTGTTTTCGGTGAGTCCGAACACGCGGGTCTTGCCGGCGCTCAATTCGTTGTTGTAGTCGGAGGTGACTCCTACGTAGCGCGAGATATATGCGGCGTTCTGCCCTTCGAAAATCGAATCGGTGAGCGGCGTCGTCGGGTTGAAACCGGGGAGGTCCATAGCCCACACTTCGGCGGCCACCTTGGCGAAATATTTCTTGTCGATGTCGGCACGGGCTTCGGGCCATGCGGTGAGAAGGCAAGCCGCGCCAACCAGCAGGCGCACGGCAAACGAGCAATGGGTATTCATGGTAAATTGTAAAGAGTTTTAAAAAGATGTAAACAAGCCCGTCTATGACGCGGGGGTGAGAATCACATTTTGCGAGCAGGCTTTGACCACTTTGGCAAGGTCTGCGTTATAGCGGGGCAAATCGGAGGCTGGAATGAGGGCTTTGCGGCGGTCGAGGCGCAGGCGGCGGGTGAGCGTCGATGCAGAGGGGTCGAGAGTGGTTTCAACAGTGGCCGTGAACCATTCGTTTTCAACGTCAACCTTCTTCTCCGTGCCCGGCTCGGCCGTCATGCCGTCGGGGAGGCTGAGCGAGAGGGTGGAGTCGTAGGCCGAGGTTTCGATTACGCCCGGCTCGGTGCGCTCTTTGACATCAAATTTTTCTTCAGACAGTCTCGACATGGGGTTGACGTCGACGTAGAGACGTGAGGACACCTTCTTGACTCGCCCGGCACTCGTGGCGGTAGCGGCGAGCGAAGTGGAGCCACCGTTGTCTGTTACGGCCCCCGCCTTGGCATCAGAACTCTTGAGGCACGCAGTGATGAGTTTGGCGAGCACAGCGTCATGCCGGGCAGGAGGAGTGTCGTGGAGGAGGTAGGTGAAAGCATCTTCGTCGGCACCTGAGAAGGTCAGAGTGCCCTCCATCTCCATCCGGCCTTCGGGGGTAAGGGTGGCCGAGAAATCAGAGGTCAACAGATTTTCGCGGGGAAGAGCTTCAGGCACATCTACGGTGAGACCTCGCTCGGGACCATTCTCTATCAAGGCCTGTCGGCCGCGTATGGCTTGGGGGATATGCCCCGGACGCACGTATCTGGCCGTGCCGTCGACAAAAATCACGCTGTCGGCAGTCACCACCGCTGCAATGACATGGTCGCCGGAGCAGACGGAAGGGAGGTCGGTCCAACGGTCGGCGATATTCGTCGTGCCAATCCACACGAAACGTCCGTCAAGCCCGACAGCTCTGAACATGGCTCTGAGCAACGACGCACTCCCCTTGCAATCGCCGTAGAGTTTGCGCAGCACCTCGGAGGCCTTGTCGGGGCGGTGTCCGAACTCGCCATGCTCTACAGCGACGTAACGGATATTTTCACGCACGAAACGGGTGATGGCTTCGATGCGGCAAGGGTCGTCGGAGCAACCTGCGGTAACTTCGCGGGCCTTGGCTTCTACGGCGGCTATGCCGGGGTCGTCAGGGTCTATATACTCCAGAAGGTAGCGATAGAGGGCGTCGACATCTGCGAAATGCCCTCTGACCACGATTTGAGGCGCGGTAATGTTGCGCGACGGAGCGTCGGGGGAATGTTTGTCGGCCTTGAGGTCTTTCACGCTGAAAGTGAAGACTTCGCTGTTGCCTTTCCGTTCGGTGGTCTGACTGATTTGGTCGGGTGAGATGTTGCGAGGTTCAAACGTGTAGCGACCTGCCAGCGAGGCGGGAATTTCGAATGAGACGGTGGCCTCTTCGAGGTCGTATGGCTCGGTGAGGAAAACTTTTGCGAAAAATTCAGGTTTGGTGTAGGTGGTAGAAATCGAGGCAGTGCCCTTAGCGCCCGCTTTCTTGAGGTCGACCGCAACAATGACGGCCTTGGAATTGTCAAAAAAGACGTCGTCGTTGTAGAAAAGTCCGTAGGTCACCTCTCCCCCGGTAGCCTTGTCAAGCTTGACGATATCGTTATAGCCACCCATGGCTATGGCACGTTCGGGGGTGCGGTTGGCGCGAAACGTGGTGCGCTCCGTGGCCTCTACCCTTTCGGGCTGGCCGTTCTTATCGGCGACAAAACGATAAGCCATGTCAGCCCGCTCAATCACGACGTTGGGTTCGGCTGCCACGACCGGGACGCAAGCAGACACCAACGTAGCTATTGAAAGGAATATTTTGACTAAGACTTCATTTTTCATATCCGCAAAGATAGATATTATCGAAATCAAATCAAAATATGGCGATATGTTATAAAGCATATTTCTCACCTCTCATTCCGGCAGGGGGAGATGAGAAGTGAGAAATGAGAAATGGAGCTGCGGAGAGATGTTGTCAAAACGTCAAAATGTCAAATTGACAAATTGACAAATTGACAAAATGAGAAATGAGAATTGAGAAATTGAGAAATTGAGAAATTGATTCCTCCCCCCGGGGGGCTACTTGTCAACGGCGTAGCCGCGGGCGCGGAGGGCGGAGAGCATCGAGTAGTTGAGACCCTCGCGGTAGTAGCCGCAGATTTCGCCAATCCAGTCGGTATCGGTGGGGTTTGACGAGCGGTTGCGGTGGTAGTCGGTAAACTCGCGGTCGTAGGCGAGGAGCTTTTCGGAGAGGTCGGCTTCGGGATATTTGTTGGGGAAGATGAGGAGGTCTTCGGGCTGTTTGGGCTTGAGGTCGGGCATCTCGCGGGGAATGCCTACGGCGAGGGCGCAGACCACGAAAACGCCGTCGGGTAGACCGAGGAGTTCGGAGATGGCCTTGGGGTCGGCGGTGCGTGCGTAGCCTATTGGGCAGGTGCCTATGCCGCGCGAGGAGGCGGCCACGACGGCACTCATCAGTGCGAGCGAGGCGTCGATGGCTCCGACGAGGAGTCCGTCCATCGTGTTCTGAAATTCGGGGTATTCAATGCCTTTGGCGCGTGCGGCGACACGGATTTTGTTGAAGTCGGAGAGAAAGAGAAACACTCTGTCGGAGGTCTTCATCTGCTTCTGGTGGACGATTTCTTCGAGGCGCAGCTTGGTGTCCTGGTCGGAAACTTCGATGACCGAGAACTGCTGGCCGTTGTAGCTCGTGGGGGTGTTGCGTATGGCTTCGCGGATGAAACGGAGGTCGTCTTCGGCGATGGGTTGGCGCTCGTAGCGGCGGATGGAGCGGCGTTCGAGGAGTGTGGCTTCTACTGATTTTTCCATATTGATAGTGTTTTTCTTTCTACAACGCGCGGGGAGCCCTGAGGGTTCAGCAGATGACGGAGCATCCCCGCCTCGCGTCGGCCCGGGGGCGTCGGCAAAGCGGGGATGAGTGTATTTCGGGAAGGGGGGTGTCCTTCCGTCAGATTGTCGGGGGATGATTACTCGGCGGCCTTGTAGAGCTCTACTTCTGCAGGCTTGAAGGCGGCGATGAATTCGGAGTGCTTGGTCACTTCCGCTTCGATGAAGTTGGCGTAGACTTCGGCCGAGCGGGTGAAGCTTTCGTTGCGCTGTGCATCGAGCAGGAGGAGGTAGCCCATGATGATGTCGGCTGCCATTTCGACGAGGCGGCGGGCCATCATGTCGGCGTATTCCTTGTTGTCGGCGGCTACGACGGTTTCAACGGCCTTGGCATACTTGTCGGTCATGGCGATGAGACGCTCCTTGAGGGGCTGAAGCTCGGCACGCACTTCGGTGGCTTCGTAGGTGCGGATGAGGTTGAGGTAAGCGCCGGTGGTGACGTAGCGGATTGCGGCTACCACCTGGAGCTGGGTCGTGCCCTCGTAGATGGAGGTGATACGTGCGTCGCGGTAGAGGCGTTCGCAAGCGTAGTCTTTCATGAAGCCTGAGCCGCCGTGAATCTGGATGCAGTCATAGGCGTTCTGGTTGCAATACTCCGAGCCCATGCCTTTTGCGAGCGGGGTGAGGGCGTCGGCCAGACGCGAATAGTGCTTGGCCTCTTTGCGCTCTTCGGGGGTGAGGGTGCGCTCTTTGGCGATGTCGTCGTAGATTTTGTAGAGGTCGACGTAGCGGGCGCATTCATAGAGGAGCGAACGCGAGGCGTCGAGCTTGGCTTTCATTGTGGCGAGCATCTCGAACACTGCGGGGAATTCGATGATGGGACGGCCGAACTGCTTACGGTCGCGGGCATAGGAGAGGGCTTCGCGATAGGCGAGTTCGCTGACGCCAACGCTCTGTGCGGCGATGCCGAGGCGGGCACCGTTCATGAGGGCCATGACATACTTGATGAGACCCATGCGGCGTGAGCCTACGAGTTCGGCTTTGGCGTTCTTATAGGTAAGCTCGCAGGTGGGCGAACCCTTGATACCCATTTTGTTTTCGATGCGGCGCACGTCTACCCCACCGTTGCGTTTGTCGTAGATGAACATCGAGAGGCCGCGGCCGTCGGTGGTGCCTGATTCCGAACGTGCGAGCACGAGGTGGATGTCGGCGTCGCCGTTGGTGATGAAGCGCTTCACGCCGTTGAGGCGGAAGGTGCCGTCGGGCTGCTCGGTGGCCTTGAGCATTACGCTCTGGAGGTCGGAACCTGCGTCGGGTTCGGTGAGGTCCATCGACATGGTTTCGCCCTGGCAGACGCGGGGGATGTAGCGCTGCTTCTGGTCTTCGTCGGCAAACTCATAGATGGTCTCGGCGCAGTCTTGCAGACCCCAGAGGTTTTCGAAACCGCAGTCCGCACGGCTGACGATGTCGGCGGCCATGATGTAGGGCGTGATGGGGAAGTTGAGACCTCCGAGACGGCGGGGCATGGCCATGCCCATGAGGCCGGCCTTGCGGCAAGCGTCGAGGTTTTGCTGAGTGGGCGTAGCGTAGGTGACGCGGCCGTTTTCAACCTTCGGGCCTTCGTGGTCAACGGCCTCGGCGTTGGGCGCGATGATGTCGCCGCAGATTTCGCCAACGATTTCGAGCACCTTGTCGTAGGAGTCCTGAGCGTCGGCATAGTCGAGAGGAGCGTAGTCAAACTTCTCGGCGTCGGTATAGTTGCGTTCTTTCAAGGCCACGATTTTCTCCATCATGGGATGGGTCAGGTGGTGCTTGAGGTCGGGATTATCGGTATAGAAGTTAGCCATAAGGCGAGAGGATTACTTAGAGTTCTTTTTATAGTATTTTATCAGCTTGGGCACCACTTCTTCGACCGTGCCGTTGATGACGTAGTCGGCAATCTTGTTGATGGGAGCTGCGGGGTCGTTGTTTATCGAGATGATAATCGAGCTGTCCTGCATACCGGCGATGTGCTGAATCTGACCGGAAATGCCGCAGGCGATGTAGAGCTTGGGACGGACGGTGACACCTGTCTGACCAATCTGACGGGCGTGTTCGGTGAAACCGGCATCGACGGCTGCGCGGCTTGCGCCTACCTCGGCTCCGAGGGTCTGAGCAAGGTCGAAGAGCAGCTGGAAGTTTTCTTTCGAGCCTACGCCGTAGCCGCCGGCCACGATGATGGGCGAGTTCTTGATGTTGATTTTCGACTTTTCGATGTGGCGGTCGAGGATTTCGACTACGAAGTCTTCGTCTTTGACATACTTGGCGGGGTCGAGCACGATGACTTCACCCTTGTGGGCGGGGTCGAACACCTGCTTCTTCATGACGCCTTCGCGCACGGTGGCCATCTGGGGACGGCAGTCGGGGTTGACGATAGTGGCCACGATGTTGCCACCGAATGCGGGACGAATCTGATAGAGAAGGTCTTTGTAATCTTTGCCGGTCTTGGGGTCGGTGTGGTCGCCGATGACGAGTTCGGTGCAGTCGGCGGTCAGACCGCTGTGGAGGCACGAGCTGACGCGGGGACCGAGGTCGCGGCCGATGCAGGTGGCGCCCATGAGGCAAATCTGAGGCTTGATTTCGCGGAAGAGGTTGATGAGCACTTCCGAGTGGGGTATCGAGGTGTAGGGAGCGAGACGCTTGTCTGACACGAGATAGAGGCGGTCAACGCCATAGGGCATCACCTGCTCCTCTACAGTCGAGAGGTCGTCGCCGACGGCGATGGCTTCGAGCTTGACGCCGAGTTCGGTAGCGAGCTCACGACCCTTGGTGAGGAGTTCGAGGCTCACGTCGGCCACACGGCCATCCTCGGTTTCAAGATATACTATGAGATTGTTGGTATCCATGATTTAATGTCTTCTTGGGGGATGGTCGGCTCATCAGCCGATGGTGTGGTTGGCAATGAGTTCCTTTACGAGTTCTTCCACTTCGGCATCTGCGGCGCCGTCGAGCTGGCGGGCATCCTTGGCGGTGAACACGACGTTTTCGATGGCCTTCACCTTTGTGGGCGAGCCGGGCATACCTATCTGAGTGGGGTCGGCCTCGACGAAAGCTGCGCCCCATTCGGGGATGTTGAGGTAGGGACGCTTTTCGAGGAGGGCTTTGCGCTCGTCGCTGAGACGGGCTGCTTCACCGGCCGAGGCGGCATACTTGTACTTCTGCACGCGCATCGCGTTGCGGGGACGGCATTCGGCAGCCGAGCCGTTGACGGTCACTACGCAAGGCAGGGGCGATTTGACAGTCTCGACGCCGTTTTCGAGGCGGCGCTTGACGGTGACATATCCGTCCTTGAGGTCGATGATTTCTTCGGCGTAAGTAATCTGGGGGATACCGAGTTTTTCGGCAATCTGGGGACCCACCTGAGCGGTGTCGCCGTCGATGGCCTGACGTCCGCCGAGGATGATGTCATAGTTGCCGAATTTCTTTACGGCCTGAGCGAGCGAGTAGCTCGTGGCGAGGGTGTCGGCACCGCCGAGCACACGGTCGGTGAGCACGATGCCGCCGTCGGCACCACGATAGATGGCTTCGCGTATGATTTCGGCTGCGCGGGGCAGACCCATTGTGAGAAGCGTAACAGTCGACCCCGGATTTGCATCTTTCAGGCGGAGAGCCTGCTCGAGGGCGTTGAGGTCTTCAGGATTGAAGATGGCGGGCAACGCAGCGCGGTTGATGGTGCCGTCTTCTTTCATTGCATCCTTGCCGACGTTGCGGGTGTCGGGCACCTGCTTGGCAAGCACGATGATGTTGAGACTCATGGTTGGAATTGTGTGAATATTGTTTGATAAGGTAAGTTACGAGAAGTGAGAAGTGAGAAGTGAGAAGTGAGAAGTGAGAAATGGGAATTTGTCATTTTGTCATTTTGACAAATTGTCGATTTGACATCTTGACAATTTGACATCTTGACAAAGCCTCTTTGCCCGTCGACGGCCGGGGAGGGCAGCCTCCTGAGCGGAGGCTGACTCCCGGACTCGTTTACGGCGACAAATATACGAATTTTTCGGAGAAACCGAAGAGCGTCGAGTGTGAATTAATGTGAAACGTGCTCCTCAACCCACTTGCGGGCGTTGATGAAGGCGTCAATCCACGGGGTCACTTCATCTTTGGCACGCGATGCAGGCCAGTAGCCACACTGCCAGGGGAAGATGGCGCGTTCGAGGTGGGGCATCATGGCGAGGTGACGGCCGTCGTCGGAGCAGATACCTGCCACTGCGGCACGGCTGCCGTTGGGATTGGCGGGATATGCGCTGTAGCTATACTTGGCCACGATGTTGTAGTTGTCGAGCGGCATGGGCAGCGAGAATTTGCCTTCGCCGTGAGCCACCCAGATACCCAGCTTCGAGCCGGAGAGGCTGCCGAGCATCACCGAATTGTTTTCGGGAATGGTCAGGCCGAGGAACTGGCTTTCGAACTTGTGCGAATCGTTGTGGAGCATACGGGTCTTCTTCTCGTGACCGGGGTTGATGAGTCCGAGCTCAATCATCAGCTGACAGCCGTTGCAGATGCCGAGCGAGAGGGTGTCGGGGCGGTCGTAGAAGCGACGCAGTGCCTCTTTGGCCTTGTCGTTGTAGACGAAGCCTGAAGCCCAGCCCTTGGCCGAACCGAGAACGTCTGAGTTGGAGAAGCCGCCGCAGAACACAATCATGTTGACGTCGTCGAGGGTCTCGCGGCCTGACATGAGGTCGGTCATGTGGACGTCTTTCACGTCGAAGCCTGCAAGGTAGAGCGAGTAGGCCATTTCGCGGTCGCCGTTGACACCCTTTTCGCGGATGATGGCGGCACGCACGCGGCCGTCGCCGTGGCCCTCGCGACGCAGCGATATGCCGCGCGATTCAAGCGAGCCTTTGAAACCTACCGGCAGACGGTAGCGGATAGGCTGTTTCTTATAGTTTTCGTAGCGCAGGGTGGCACACTTCTCTCCGCTCTGAATGGAGTCGAGCAAGTAGGAAGGTTTCATCCAGATGTCGCGCAGATGGTCGATGTCGAGTTCGTGGATGGTGGCACCGTGGCGCACGATGAGGGTGCGACCGTCGGTGGGCACACCGATGTGGTGGTATTTCACTCCGGCCTTGTCGAGGAGTTGGTCCACGCGGGCCACCTTGGCTGCATCCACCTGCATCACGAGGGCGGGATTTTCAGAGAAGAGCAGTTTGATGGTGTCGTCGTCGTCAAACACGTTGAGGTCGAGTTCGACACCGCCCTTCGTGTTGCCGAAAGTCATTTCGAGCAGAGTGGTGACCAGACCGCCGGCCGAGACGTCATGGGCTGCGAGGAGCATGTTTTTCTTGACGAGCTTCTGCACAGCCTCAAACGTGGCCACGAAACGTTCGGGCGACGCCACGGTGGGAGCATCGTTGCCGAGACGGCCGAGAGCCTGAGCGAGTGCCGAGCCGCCGAGCTTCATTTCGTCGGAAGAGAAGTCTACGTAGTAGAGCACCGAACCCTTTGCACGGAGCACTGGCGAGAGGGTCTGACGCACGTTGCTCACCTCGCCGGCTGCCGAGATGATTACGGTGCCGGGGGCATAGACCTTGTCGGCACCATACTTCTGGGTCATCGAGAGGGAGTCCTTGCCTGTCGGGATGTTTACGCCGATGGCGCATGCAAAATCGGAGCAGGCTTCGACGGCGCGATAGAGGGCGGCGTCTTCACCGGGGTTCTTGCAGGGCCACATCCAGTTGGCCGAAAGCGAGAGGCCGCGGATACCGTCGGTGAGAGGGGTGGCTACAATGTTGGTGAGAGCCTCGGCCACTGCCATCACCGAACCCTTTGCAGAGTCGACGAGAGCCACCTGAGGAGCGTGGCCGATAGAAGTGGCGATGCCCGAAGTGCCTGAATAGTCGAGAGCCACCACGCCGCAGTCGCTCAGCGGGAGCTGGATTTCGCCCTGACACTGCTGACGTGCAATCTTGCCGGTCACCGAACGGTCAACCTTGTTGGTGAGCCAGTCTTTCGAGCCGACAGCTTCGAGCTGAAGCACGAGGGGGAGATACTCGGCGAGCTTTTCCTGCGAGTATTCCACCTTATTATATATGGTGTTGACAGTAGTGTCGGTGAGTGTGGTTTTCGGCGACGAGCCAAACATGTCAGACATGGCGAGGTCGATGGGCTTCACGCCGTCGGTCTGTTCGAACACGAAACGGTGGTCGCCGGTGGTTTCGCCCACGACATACATCGGGGCGCGTTCGCGGTCGGCGATTTCGCGCACATAGGCGATGTCTTCTTTCTTGATTACCATGCCCATGCGCTCCTGGCTTTCGTTGCCGACGATTTCCTTCGACGAGAGAGTGGAGTCGCCCACCGGGAGCTGACCGATTTCAATCTTGCCGCCGGTCTCTTCGACGAGTTCAGAAAGAGCGTTGAGATGGCCGCCCGCACCGTGGTCGTGGATAGAGACGATGGGGTTGTCGTCGTTTTCGGCGAGCGCACGGATTACGTTGCTGACGCGCTTCTGCATTTCGGGGTTGGCACGCTGCACGGCGTTGAGCTCGATGCCCGAGGCATATTGTCCGGTCTCAACCGACGAGACAGCGCCGCCGCCCATACCGATGCGGTAGTTGTCGCCGCCCATCACCACCACGGCCTCGCCCGCTTCGGGCACACCCTTGATGGCGTCTTTGGCAGCTGCATAACCCACGCCGCCGGCAAGCATGATGACCTTGTCGTAGGCATACATGCGTCCCTGCTCGTCGTGTTCAAACGTGAGAAGCGAGCCGCAGATGAGGGGCTGACCGAATTTGTTGCCGAAGTCGGAAGCTCCGTTCGAGGCCTTAATGAGGATTTCGGCGGGAGTCTGGTAGAGCCATGCGCGGGGGTTCATCATAAGTTCCCAAGGATGTCCGGCCAGACGGGGATAGGAAGTCATATAGACAGCGGTACCGGCCAGAGGGAGCGAAGCACGGCCGCCTCCGAGACGGTCACGGATTTCGCCGCCACTGCCGGTAGCAGCGCCGTTAAACGGTTCGACGGTTGTCGGGAAGTTGTGGGTCTCGGCCTTGAGCGAGAGCACGGTCTTGAGGTCGCGCACCTCGAAATAGTCGGGACGCTCGGGGTGGGTCGGATAGAACTGAGCCACGGTGGGACCCTCGACGAAGGCCACGTTGTCCTTGTAGGCCGACACGAGTTTGCCGGGATTTTCCTGCGAGGTCTTCTTGATGAGTTTGAAGAGCGAGAGGGGTTTCTCCTCGCCGTCGATGACGAACGAGCCGTTGAAAATCTTGTGGCGGCAATGCTCGGAATTCACCTGCGAGAAGCCGAACACTTCGCTGTCGGTGAGCGGACGGCCCAGACGCTCGGCCAGACCGCGCAGATAGTCTTCTTCCTCGGGCGAGAGAGCCAGACCTTCGCGTTTGTTATACTCCGAGATGTCGTCGATGTATTCGATGGGGGCTGCCGTGTTCGAGGTGGTGAACACTTTCGAATTGAGCCCGTCGTAGAGGCGCGAGAGCATCTTGTCAAACGTAGGCTCTGCCTCGGCGGTGCGGTGGAATTCCTCGATGCGGGTGATGCCTTCGAGGCCCATGTTGCGGGTGATTTCAACGGCATTCGTGCTCCAGGGGGTAATCATCTCCTTGCGCGGACCGATGAATTTGCCTTTGAGCGAGGTGGCCTGCAGAGGGGTGGCTCCGTCAAACAGCCAGGTGAGACGCGCCTTTTCGTCATCGGTCAGACGGTGGTCTGTTTCGACGGCATAAACAAGGTTGGCGCCTTTTTTAAAATAAACTACCATAGTGCGGTGTGTCTGAGAATGGTGTCACAGTGAATATATACCGCAAAATTAGTAAAATTTACTTTGTTTCACAAATTTTTCTGTCGCCGAGGGCCAAAAAGTGTTCGGCAGCACACGCAGGGGGCGTCTTTCAGTCGGTCGGAGGAGCTACGGCATAGTTGAGGAAAGCGTTGAAGGCCATGAGCGCCTGCATGCGTTCGGCCACGGCGTCAATCATGCTCCGCCCGCACATCTGCGTATCTGTCAGGGGAGTCTCCGCTATGAAGTTGCGAGGTCGCAATAGGGCGATATGCTCCCAGTCTTTCGGAAATCCCTTCGGGGCTGTCTTGAGCAGGTCGTCGCCCACGGTTTTGTAGAATTTCTCAAACTCCGGGGCTTGGATTATTCCGAGATACTCGTCGACGTTTTCGAAAATGTCGGTGCGGATGCGTTTGAGTGCGTCGGCTTCCGGACACCACACACCTCCCGCCACACAGCAGTTGCCGGGTTCGATGTGCAGGTAGTAGCCTGCCAGCTCGGGGTTGCGCTTGCCGAACGGGGGACAGATGTAGATGCCGATGTGGTTTTTGTAAGGCGTCTTGTCGGCCGAGAAACGTGTGTCGCGATAGATGCGGTAGAGACAGTCGGAGGGCTCGAGCATCGCGGCACGGGGGTCAAACGCGGCCACCCGGGCAATCAGCCGCTCCGTCAGCGCCTCTACCCTCTTCTTCACGTCGAGGTAGCGGTCTTTGTGAGCGTTAAACCATTCGCGGTTGTTGTTGGCCGCGAGGTCGCGCAGGAATGCGAGGATTTCTTTCATCCCGGTCTCAGTTTTCAGAAGGGTTGTAGGGGGTCATCTTGTAGCCGAGGGCGCAGAGTTCCATGGCCATGCCCATCAGATAGAGCTGACGCAGGGCGGCCACGTAGCATCCGAATGCGGCCTGAGTGCCCGGCTCGATGTGCGAGTGGTTCAGTATCGAGAACACACGGGCGGCACACTGAGCCACGAGTTCGGTCACCTTCTCGGCAGCCTCTCCCTCATAGCCGAGAAGCCCTTTCACGACGGTGTCGTCCATATTGTCATATCCGTCCTTGTCGCGCAGAGCCTCGTAGTAATCATGGCGCGAGGCGTTTGCTTCCCAATCGACGTCCCAATAGTAGGCCATGGCCATTCCTATGAACATCATCCAGCCGAGCGACACCACGGGGTATTCCTGAAACTCGCGGGCGCCGTCGGGGATGTAGGCACGCGAAATCTCGGGCCATTTTTCTTCGACGTCGGGACACTCGGGCATGTGGGCATCTATCGCGCCCTTGTCGAGGAGATATTTGTAGAGGTCGTCGTGGACCTTCTTTTCGAAATCGGCTACAATCTGTTTTTCCATATTCTTTTCCATAATCGAGAGAATTTTTCTTTGTCTATATAACTCGGCAGAGGGGGCGATTGTTGCTTGCGGCGGCAAAAATTTCGGGTGTTTTGCCGTGTGGGGAATTTTTTGTAACTTTGCATATTAAACACAACCAACGCTCATACACGAAATGAAATCACAGATACTGACCCTCGTGCTCGCTGCTTCGGGCGTCGCTGCCGGATGGGCATGCACGTCGCTCATCGCGGGCAAGGGAGCCACAAAAGACGGCTCGGTGCTCGTCAGCTACGCAGCCGATTCACACACCCTCTACGGCGAACTCTATCATCACGAAGGCGCCGACCACGCCAAGGGCGAAATGCGTCCCGTCACCGAGTGGGACACCGGCCGTCTGCTCGGCCACATCCCTCAGGTGGCAAAGACCTACACCACCATCGGAAACATGAACGAACATGGTCTGACCATAGCCGAAAGCACATGGGGAGGCCGCGCCGAGCTTGAAGACACCACCGGCATCATGGACTACGGCTCGCTCATCTACGTGACGCTCGAACGCGCACGCACTGCCCGCGAGGCCATCAAGGTGATGACCGACCTCGTCAACGACTACGGCTACCATTCGTCGGGCGAATCGTTCTCGATAGCCGACCCCGACGAAGCTTGGGTGATGGAACTCATCGGCAAGGGCGGCAAGGAAAAGGGTGCCGTCTGGGTGGCACGCCGTGTGCCCGACGACTGCATTTCGGGTCACGCCAATTTTCCCCGCATCCACAAATTTCCCCTCGACGGCGACGGGGGCAACACGCTCTACTCGCCCGACGTCATCTCGTTTGCCCGCAAGATGGGCTACTACGACGGGCCTGACGAAGATTTCAGCTTCTCGGCTGCCTACGGCGAACTCGACGGCACGGCCACACGAGGATGTGACGGCCGCGTCTGGAGCTACTTCAACCGTTTCGCCTCGGGCATGGACCGCTACCTGCCCTGGATTCTCGAAAGCGAGGGCGAGGTGATGCCTCTATGGGTGCGTCCCGACTCGACCCTCAGCGTCAAAGACATGCAATGGATGATGCGCGACCACTTCGAAGGCACTCCGATGGACATGACCAAGGATGTCGGAGCAGGCCCCTACAAGGTGCCCTACCGCTGGCGACCCATGACCTTCAAGGTCGACGGTCAGGAATACCTCAACGAGCGCGCCATAGCCACCCAGCAGACAGGCTTCTCGTTTGTCAGCCAGATGAACGCCTCCCACCCCGAGACCATGCGCGGCATCCTCTGGTTTGGAGCCGACGATGCCAACACCTGCGTCTACGTGCCCATGTATTGCTCAATCACCGAAATTCCCCACGAATTCGAGGTGGGCAACGGCGACATACTCACCCTCTCGTGGGACGCCGCCTTCTGGGTGAACAACTACGTGGCAAATCAGGCCTACAACCGCTATTCGCAAATGATACCCGACATTCGCCGCGTGCAGTGTGCCGAGGAAGACACGATTGCTTCCGAAGTCGAAGTGCTGCTCGGCGAAGTGGCCTCGCTCGACCCTGACGCCGCCCGCGCGCTGCTCAACGACCATTCGAAACTCGCTTCGCGCCGCTACGTCAAACGCTACAAAGACCTCGGCGACCGTCTGCTCGTCAAATTTCTCGACGGCAACATCAAGCGCGAGAAAGACGGCGAGTTTGAACGCACCCCCGAAGGAATGTGTGTCTATCCCGAATTTCCCGGCTACGACGAACGCTACTACCGCGCCATTGCCGACGAGACGGGCGACCATCTCAAAGTCAAGGATTTCTCAAAGAAACAATGATTTCAGATCCGAACACATATCTCGACAAGCTCAACACACAGCAGCGTGAGGCCGTCAGCTACTGCGAGGGGCCGCAACTGGTCATCGCCGGTGCAGGTTCGGGCAAGACCCGTGTGCTCACCTACAAGATTGTCCACCTTCTCAATCTCGGCTTCCGCCCCTATAACATTCTCGCGCTGACCTTCACCAACAAGGCCGCCGCCGAGATGCGCGACCGTATCGAGACCCTCATCGGTCACGACCAAGCGTCACGTCTATGGATGGGCACGTTTCACTCGATTTTCGCCCGCCTGCTGCGCCGTTATGCCGACCGCATCGGGTTTAAAAGCTCGTTCACAATCTACGACACCGCCGACTCGAAGTCGCTCATAAAAGCCATCGTCAAAGACAAGGAGCTCGACGAGAAACTCTACAAGGACTCGACCGTTCTCTCGGCCATCTCAAACGCCAAGAACGCCCTCGTCTCGGCCTCCGACTACCTCTACGACCGCGAGACTCAGAAACTCGACGAGCGTGCGGGGCGTCCGCGTCTGGGCGAAATCTACGCCGAATACGTGCGCCGCTGCCGTGTGGCAGGAGCCATGGACTTCGACGACCTGCTCTTTTATACCAACGAGTTGCTCCGCGACAATCCCGACGTGCTCGAAGAGCTTCAGCGTCAGTTTGAATACATCCTCGTCGACGAGTATCAGGACACCAATTTCTCACAACATCTCATCGTGAGCCGCATCGCCGCGCTCCACCGCCGGCTCTGTGTGGTGGGCGACGACGCCCAGAGCATCTACTCGTTCCGCGGGGCAAACATCCGCAACATTCTCGACCTCGACCGCGCGATGCCCGACCTGCGCACCTTCAAACTCGAGCAAAACTACCGCTCAACGCAGAACATCATCAACGCCGCCGGCTCGCTCATCAAGAAAAATTCAGAGCAGCTCGAAAAAGAGGTGTTCTCGCGCAACGACCCCGGGGCGAAAGTCGAAGTGGTGCGTTGCTACAACGACTTCGAGGAGGGCTACGTCGTGGCAAACCGCCTGACGCAGATCAACATCGAGGAAGCCTCGGGCTACAACGAATGTGCCATCCTCTACCGCACCAACGCCCAGAGCCGCATCATGGAGGAAGCGCTCCGCAAGCGCAACATCCCCTACCGCATCTACGGCGGCCTGTCGTTCTATCAGCGCAAAGAGGTGAAAGACGCCATTGCCTACTTCCGGTTCGTGCTCAACCCCGACGATGACGAGGCTCTGCGCCGCATCATCAACACCCCCAAACGCTCCATCGGCGACACCACCGTCAGAAAAGTGCTCTCGGCCGCCATGCAGGCCGGAGTGTCGATGCACGCCGTCATCACCGACCCTGCCCGCTACCCTGCCGGGCTGAATGCCGCCACACAGAAGAAGCTCGAAGCCTTTGCCGCACTGCGCCTGCGGGCTGCCTCCCTCGACGCCGAAGGGGCTGACGCTTTCAAGGTGGCCGAGGCTATCATCCACGATTCGCAGCTGCTTTCGTCGCTCGTCCACGACCGCACACCCGAATCTATCTCGAAGCAGGAAAACCTCAACGAACTCCTCAGCGGCATACGCCAGTTTGTCGACTCCGAGCGTGAGCTCGACGGGGCCGACCAGTCGCTCGGCGCATTCCTCGCACAAGCCTCGCTTGCCACCGACCAGGATTCCGACGACACCGCCGACCAGCAGCGCGTCACCCTCATGACCGTCCACGCCGCAAAGGGTCTGGAGTTTGACAACGTCTTCATCGTGGGCGTCGAAGAAGACCTCTTCCCCTCGATGATGGCTTCCGACACCCCGCAGGGACTCGAGGAGGAACGCCGCCTGATGTATGTGGCCATCACCCGCGCTCGCCGCTTCTGTATGCTCACCTATGCCGCCTCGCGCTACCGCAACGGTCTGACCCAGTCTATGCGTCCCTCGCGCTTCATTTCCGACATCGACCCAAGCTATCTGCGTCTCCACACAGGCCGCGACTTTGCCGAAATGTCGTCGGGAGCTTCACGCCGCACGGCCGCTCCCTCGCGCGCACCCTACTCTCCCTCGATGCAAGGCTCGGCACGCTCGCTCAACTCTCTCCGCGACTTCTCGCCCTCGACTCCCCGCACCGTCACGGCGAAATCCCGCCTCACGGCAGCCCCCGACGCCGACTATGCCCTCCATTCGGCCGACGATGTCGCACCCGGCACACACATACTCCATTCACGCTTCGGCCGCGGCGAGGTAATCTCGCTCCCCGACACCGACCGCATGGTGGTGGCCTTCGAAAACGACGAGGTCGAGACCCGCACACTTCTCTTTAAATTTGCAAAAATCGCCATAATCGAATGACTCCGCAAGACTTTCCCACACCTTATTATATTGTCTACGAAGAGCGCCTGCGCCGCAATCTCAGTCTCATCACCGACGTCGAGCGCCGTGCCGGGGTCAGAATCATCATGGCCTTCAAGGCCAATGCCCTCTGGCGCACATTCCCGATAATTCGCGAATACAACCGCGACTTCACGGCCAGTTCGCTCAACGAGCTGCGGCTCGGGGCCGAGGAGCTGGGTGGCGAAGCCCACGTCTACTGCCCGGTCTACACTCCGCAGACACTTCCCGAATTTCTCCGCTACGCCACGCATCTCACCTTCAACTCCCTGTCGCAGTATGAGAAGCATGGCCGCGCCGTGATAGAAGCCGGCGTGTCGCCCGGCCTGAGAGTCAACCCCCAGTGTTCGGTCATAGACACTGAAATCTACAATCCCGCACTACCCGGCTCGCGCTTCGGCGTCACTGCCGAGCAACTCGCTCAAGCGGGGTGGCCCGAAGGCATCGAAGGACTCCACTTCCACGCCCTTTGTGAAAGCTCAAGCTACGACCTCGAAAAGGTGCTCGCTGCTTTCGAAGAACAGTTCGGCGCCTACCTCGACCGCGTCAAGTGGGTCAACATGGGGGGCGGACATCTGATGACCCGCGAGGGCTATGACACCGACCATCTCGTCAAACTTCTCACCGACTTCCGCGCACGTCATCCCCACCTTCAGGTGGTGCTCGAACCTGGCAGCGCATGGACCTGGCGCACGGGCGACCTCATCACCACCGTGCTCGACGTGGTCGACAATCAAGGCATCCGCACGGCCATCATCGACGCCTCGTTTGCATGCCACATGCCCGACTGCCTCGAAATGCCCTACCAACCCGCCATCACCGAAGCCGTCACCCCGGCCGAAGGTCTTCCGCAATACCGCCTCGGAGGAAATTCTTGCCTCAGCGGCGACTATGTAGGTTTCTGGAGCTTCCCCCGCGAACTGCGCGAAGGCGACCGCCTGACCCTCGAAGACATGAACCACTACACTACGGTGAAGACCACCATGTTTAACGGCATACAGCATCCCGCCATACTCCTCGCCCGAGCCGACGGCACCACTACCCTGCTCCGCGCCTACGACTACGCCGACTACAAGAGCCGGATGGACTGAGCCATTCTCGATTTCTCATTTCTCAATTCTCAAATTGTCAATTTCTCAAAATGTCATTTTGTCAATTTGACATCTTGACATCTTGACCCTTCTCATTTCTCAATTCTCACTTTCCCATGCCTTCGCCGCGTTTCTCAATTATCATCCCGGTCTACAACCGCCCCGGCGAGATGGCCGACCTCATGGCCGGACTCGACGCACAGACCCTCAAAGACTTCGAGCTGATAGTGGTCGAAGACGGCTCGACCGTGCCCTGCCGTGAAGTGGTCGAAGCCTACGCCGGCAAATTTCCCGTGCGCTACTTCGCCCAGGAAAACAAAGGTCGCTCGATAGCGCGCAACGTCGGCATGGAGCAAGCCCGCGGTGCCTACCTGCTCTTCTTCGACAGCGACTGCATCCTGCCCCCCGACTACATTGCCAAACTCTCGGCCTTTCTCGACGCTCATCCCTACGACTGCTTCGGAGGCCCCGACGCGGCCCACCCCGACTTCTCGCCCCTTCAGAAAGCCATCAGCTTCGCCATGACCTCGATGCTCACCACCGGAGGCATCCGCGGGCGCGCCCGCAGCATGGAGCGTTTCGTGCCCCGCACGTTCAACATGGGTTTCTCACGCGAGGTCTACTCCCGTGTCGGAGGCTTCAAGGAAATGTTTTCGGAAGACATCGACATGTCTACGCGCATCCGCAACGCCGGCTTCTCCGTGGGGCTCTACCCCGAGCTTCCCGTCTATCACAAACGCCGTCTCTCGCTGCGCAAATTCTTCCGTCAGGTCTACGTCTTCGGCATGTCGCGCATCTCGCTTCATCTGCTCTACCCCGGCAGCCTGAAACTCGTCCACGCCCTGCCGGCTCTGGCCGTCGTCATAGGCCTCACCCTCCTGCTTCTCGGCATATTCGTCAGCCCATGGTGGCTGCTTCCCATAGGCCTCTACCTCGCGGCTCTCTTCGTCAGCGCCCTCGTGACAACCCGCTCGCTCCGTGTGGCTCTCCTCGCACTGCCCGCCTCGGTCATTCAAATCTGCGGCTATGGCACAGGCTTCATCCGCGCATGGGTGTGGAGCATCCTGCTCGGCCACGGACGCAATCTCGAAGCAGAGCGCCGCATGCGTGCCGGAAAATAATTCTTCTCAGCCAAAGCGATGAAAATCAACGACCTCAACCCCGACGACAAGCCCCGCGAGAAAGCCCTCAACAACGGCATCGAAACCCTCACCGACGCCGAACTCCTCGCCATAATTTTCGGCGGAGGTTTGCCCGGAATGTCGGTCATAGAAATGTCGCAAGGGGTGCTCCGCGACTGCGACCACCGTCTCGACCAGCTCGCCCGTCAGACTCCCCGCGAGATGATGAAGAAATACAAAGGTGTCGGCGTAGCGAAAGCCATCGCCCTGAGCGCCGCCTTCGAGCTCGGACGCCGCAACGCCATGCGTCAGCCCGACCCCGACCCGCAGATACGTTCCTCTCACGACATCGTCGGGATGATGCGTCCCAAAATCGGCCACATTCCTCACGAAGAATTTTGGATACTCCTGCTCTCGCGAGCCAACCGCGTCACCCGCACCGTCCGCATCTCGTCGGGTGGAACCGCCGCAACGGTGGTCGACACGAAAATCATTCTCAAACACGCCATCGAGTCGCTCGCCGAAAGCATCATCCTCTGCCACAACCATCCCTCTGGCAACCCTCAACCCTCGGGACCCGACGACTCGCTCACCCGACGCATAGCCGACGCCGGCAACATCATGGGCATACGTGTGCTCGACCACGTCATCGTCACCGCCCGCTCTCACTTCTCCTACGCCGACGAAGGCCGCCTGTGACAAACGGCTTCTGATTTTCTCAATTTCTCATTTCTCAATTTCTCAAATTGTCAAATTGTCAAAATGTCAAAATGACGAAACGTCAAAATGACAAAACGTCAAAATGACGAAATCGCCCAAAAACGACCACCGCTTTCAAAAATTCCCTCCCCGACAACACACGAAATTCGAAAAATTTTCACTACCTTTGCACCCGCAAACCTATCTCTCTTCAGCAACGTATGAATTCGCAAGCTGAAAAACAAGACGTCATCGACCGCCGATACCTTCGTATGGCCCGCATCTGGGCTGAAAACAGTTATTGCCGCCGCCGTCAGGTGGGGGCGCTGATGGTGCGCGACCGCACGATTATTTCCGACGGCTACAACGGCACTCCTGCCGGCTTTGAAAACATCTGCGAAGACGAGCACGGCACCACTAAATCGTATGTGCTCCACGCCGAAGCCAACGCCATAACAAAAGTGGCGCGCTCAAACTCTTCGAGCGAAGGTGCGACCCTCTACGTCACAGCCTCGCCCTGTCTCGACTGCGCCAAGCTCATCATTCAGGCCGGCATCCGACGGGTGGTGTTCGACGAACTCTACCGCATCACCGACGGCATCGACCTCCTGCGCCGGGCAGGCGTGGAGGTGTGCCACATCGACTGCGCCACGCCCTCCGCAACTATCTGATTGTCAAAATGTCACGATGTCAAAATGTCAAATCGACAAAATGACAAAATGACAAAATGACAATCTGGTCAAAACAATAATTTCCCCTCTTCTCAAATTCTCAATCACACACCCATCCTCTTTTACTACTCGACATGAAACAAGGCTCTTCTTTCAGGAGTGCTTCCGTATGGATGCCCTTGGCTCTCGCTGTGGCTCTCGTCGCAGGCATCTTCACCGGCAAATATTTCTTCGGAGCGGGCGGCGAAGGTAAGTCGCGCGGCAAGCTCGACGAAATCATTTCGCTCATCGACAAAAACTACGTCGACGACATCAACACCGACTCCCTGCTCGAAGCCTCGCTGCCCAAACTCATGGCGGGACTCGACCCTCATTCGGTCTACATCCCCGCTGCCGACCTTCAGGAAGTCAACGAAGAACTCGAAGGCTCTTTCTCGGGCGTAGGCATCTCGTTCAATCTCATCGGCGACACCATCAACGTCGTTGAAATCATCTCGGGCGGACCCGCCGAAAAGGTGGGTATGCTCCCCGGCGACCGCATCGTCACCATCGACGACTCCATCGTGGCCGGCAAAGGCTGGAGCGATGTCAAAGTGCGCTCCACGCTCCGCGGACCCAAAGACACCAAAGTCAACCTCGGCATTCGCCGCTCTTCGTCGCCCGACCTGCTCCACTTCACCGTCACCCGCGGCGACATCCCCGTCACGTCTATCGATGCCGCCTACCCCATCGCCCCCGGCATCGGCTACATCAAAGTCAACAAATTCGGAGCGTCGACCTATTCGGAATTTCTCACCTCGCTCATGGAACTGATTGAAGATGACGCCTCCGACGCTTTCATCATCGACCTGCGCAGCAATGGTGGTGGCTACATGGAAGTGGCCGAAATGATGGTCAACGAGTTTCTCGGTCAAGGCATGCCCATCGTGTCGATGAAGGGCAAGAACACTCCCGACCGCGGCCCCACACGCGCCGACGGACGCGGCACTTTCAAGGAGGCCGACGTCGTGGTGCTCCTCGATGAGTTCTCTGCTTCGTCAAGCGAGATTTTCGCCGGTGCCATTCAAGACAACGACCGCGGTCTCATCGTCGGACGCCGCTCGTTTGGCAAGGGCCTCGTCCAGAACCAGCTCCCCCTGAAAGACGGCAGCGCTCTGCGCCTCACCATCGCCCGCTATTACACCCCCTCGGGACGCTGCATCCAGAAAACCTACGCCCCGGGCGTTGACTACGACCGCGACCTGCTCACCCGCTTCGAGCGCGGCGAACAATACTCGCGCGACTCCATCAAACTCAACACCGAAAACATCTTTCACACCCTTTCGGGACGCACCGTCTACGGCGGCGGAGGCATCATGCCCGACATCTTCGTGGCGAGCGACACGGCCGACATCTCTTCCGACTATCTGCGCGCCCTCAATGCCGGATTGCTTCAGAAATTCGCCTTCAAATATGTCGACGCCCACCGCGCCGAGCTCGAAAAGGCCGAGGATGTGTCGCAACTCCTCGACATGCTCCCCTCGGAATGGACACTCGCGGCAGAATTTCAGACCTTTGCCCGCGCCAACGGCGTGGCCATCACCAAGGCCTACAACGTGAACAAATACCGCCAGAGGCTTGTTAACAGCCTGAAGGCCCTCATAGCGCGCGACGTATTCGGTGTCGAAGGCTACTACGTCGTCGACAATCTCACCGACCCCACCGTACAGGCCGCTATCCGCGCCATCTCCGACGGCAAAGCTTCCGCTCCCGTCACCGAAACAATTCTCGAATAACCCATCCCCCAACTTCTCAATCATCTCTCTCCGTGAAAAAAGAAGAAATACGCCGTAGGGTCAAAGCCCGCAAGACCCTCCTCACCGACCAAGAGCGTTTCGACGCCGCCGACCGCGTCTTTGCCGCTCTCGAACGCACGGCCGCTTTCATGCTCGCCGACCGCATCCTCATGTATCACTCCCTGCCCGACGAACTCTCCACACGCTCGTTTCTGTCAAAGTGGAGTTCGCGCAAGCATTTCTACCTGCCCCGCGTCAACGGAGTCAACCTCGAAATCCTCCCCTACGAGGAGCAGCGGCTGCAACTCGGCTCGTTCCACATCGAAGAACCCACGGGCAACGACACCGCCTCTATCGACGACATGGAAATGATTATCGTCCCCGCCGTGGCCTACGACTCCCGCGGGTCCCGCGTGGGGCGCGGCAAAGGCTACTACGACCGTCTGCTCGCCTCGTCGAAAGCCCTCAAGGTGGGCGTGGCCTACGACTTCCAGTTTGTCGACGGCGACGACATCGAAACCGATGAACACGACGTGCCTGTCGACATCGTAATCACCGAAAGCCGCCACATCATAGTGCGCCGCCGAAAATGAAACACATCGTCATCATGGGTGCCACTTCGGGAATAGGTCTCGGGGTGGCACGCGTCTATGCACGCGCAGGCTGGCGCGTAGGTGTGGCCGGACGCAACCGCGAGGCGCTCGAAGCTCTCGCCCGCGAGTTTCCCGACAACGTCGTGGCCCGGCAGATTGACGTCACATCGCCCGAAGCTCCCCTCGCTCTGCTCGCCCTCATCTCCGACCTCGGCGGAATGGACATCTACCTCCACGCCTCGGGCATCTACTACGCAAACCCCGCCCTCAACGTGGCTCACGAAACGGCCATAGCACGCACCAACGTCACCGGCTTCACAGCCCTCGTCGACACCGCTTTCCGCTACTTCTCGACACGCGGCGAGCGCGGTCTCCTCGCAGCCATTACATCCGTGGCCTCTACCCGCGGCATTGGCGAAATGCCCGCCTACTCGGCCTCGAAACGCTATCAGACCACCTATCTCGACGCCCTCGAACAACTCGCCGTCAGCCACGGCCTCCCCATCGACTTCTGCGACATCCGTCCCGGCTGGACCCGCACACCGCTCATCGACCCCACCCGCAGCTATCCCATGTCGATGTCGGTTGACAAAGTAGTGGCCGAGACCGTCCGCGCCCTCATCCGTCGCCGCCGCCTCACCTTCATCGACCTCCGTTGGCGTCTGCTCTGTGCCCTATGGCGCCGCCTCCCCCGCCGCCTCTGGCCCCACATCCCCTATCAAACCTCCCGCGAAAAATAACGGCGCTCCCACCGATTGAGGTTTCTCATTTATCATGATACGCCCTATGTTTGAGAAGTGAGAATTTGAGAAAACGCTGCCTTATTCCTGAAAAACGTTGTCCCATATCATTTCTCACTTTTCTCATTTATCACATCACAGGGGGTCGTGAGAAGTGAGAATTTGAGAAATCGGCTTGCCGCTTTGCTCGGCAAAGAAATTGATAAAAGCAATAGCCTGGTGTGCAATTCCGTGCTTATCGCACTATACACACCTCGATAATGTCGTAACTTTGCAGTGTCGCTGGGACCCCCGTATATTCCGTATATATAATATATAGGATATAGGTTAGGGGAGGTATTTATATAGCCTTGCGCCTATATACACTCTATATATAAATAATTTAAGAAGTATGAGGAATTTGACGATTGCTCATACTTCTCATTTCTCATACTCATCTCATCTCCGGCGAGAGTGAGATGAGATGAGAAATGAGAAGCAATCGCTCGACAAATTCCCTGAGGCGGAGGGGGGTCGGCTGACGCCTCGGTGTATAGGGGAGCCATTCGGGGCGAAGCTACCTACATGGAGGCGGAGGCGGACACGAGGATTTCTCAATTTCTCATTTATCAAGAGATTGTCGTTGCCTGAAAAAGGTTGACTGTCGGAGGGTTTTATTCCTGCCAGAAGTTGACTCGTTAGCTGTTATTCCTGAAGGAGGTTGACTGGTGGTTGTTATGCCTGGTA
>JAIDCC010000113.1 GCA_029056055.1 Duncaniella sp. | reverse complement strand
CCATGCCGGCTCGGCGCAAACGAATTACTTCGTCAAGCCGATGTTGATGCTTTGTTGAACTCATATTATTAATTTTTAATTGAGTCAACTTTTTTCAGGCAAAGACACATTTTGACATTTTGACAAAATGAGAAATTGATATTGATACCGGATTGTGGGGCGGGGCGACGCGGGAGTCAGAGGTTTTGGAGGTAGGTGCGGAAGGCCGGGTAGGAGGCCGCGAGGGGGATTGAGAGTTTGGGGGCGCGGGTGAAGGCTATCAGTCGCTCGGGCATGGGGACTTTTGCGGTGTCGCCGAGTATGGCACCTACGGTTTCAACGAATTTCGCGGGATGTGCTGTTTCGAGGAACGTGCCGATTTCGTCGGGGCGAAGCGCGGTTGAGCCGTGGGTGAGGGCGCGGTAGGCTGTTGCTCCGTGGGGGTCGAGGAGGTAGCCAGTATGGTCGTAGCAGGCGCGTATTGTCTCGGAGATTTCGCTGTCGGAGGTGACGGTGGCCTGAACGTTGGCGGCTATCGCGTCGTGATTGTTTGAGAAAAGGTCGAGGATTCGGGCGAAGTTGCTCGGGGCACCTACGTCCATGGCGTTGGCGATGGTGGCCACGCTTGGGCGAGGGGTGTAGACGCCCGAAGCGAGATAGTCGGGCACGGGGCGGTTGGCATTTCCGGCGGCAATGAAGCGGCTGACGGGGAGACCCATGCGCGAGGCGATGAGTCCGGCGGTAAGGTTACCGAAATTGCCCGAAGGGACGGCGACAACCCACTTGTCGGCAGCAGTCAGGATGCCCTCGCGACGCAGTTGGGCGTAGGCCTCGAAGTAGTAGAACATCTGGGGGAGGAAACGGGCCACGTTGATGGAGTTGGCCGACGTGAGGAGGAGTCGGGAGTTGAGTTCAGTGTCGAGGAACGCCTGTTTTACGAGTGCCTGGCAGTCGTCGAAAGTGCCGTCAACCTCGATGGCCGTGACGTTTCGGCCGAGGGTGGCAAACTGACTTTCCTGAATAGCGGAGACCTTGCCTTTGGGATAGAGCACGTGGACGCGGATGCCGTCGACACCGAGGAAACCGTTTGCCACGGCCGAGCCTGTGTCGCCGCTCGTGGCTGCGAGCACGTGGACTTCGCCGCGTTTGTCTGACGAGGCCGCGAGGAAATGGCGGAGCAGTCGGGCCATGAAGCGCGCGCCCACATCTTTGAAGGCGAGTGTAGGCCCGTGGAAGAGTTCAAGGCTGTAGACGCGGGGGCTGACCTCGACAACCGGGCATGGGAAAGAGAGGGTGTCGAAGACAATTTCGCGGAGGGCGTCGGCGGGAATGTCGTCACCGAAGATGGCCGAGGCCACGCGGAACGCTATCTCCTGAAACGAGAGCGAGGCGATTTCATCGAAAAACGAGGCGGGGAGCTGAGGAATGCGCTCGGGCATGTAGAGGCCGTTGTCGGGGGCGAGACCCTTTATGACCGCTTCGGCGAGGCTGACGTCGGGGCTTTGATGATTGGAAGAATAGAAGAGCATCGGGAGATGAGAAATGAGAAATGAGAAATTGTCATTTAGTCATTTTGACATTTTGACAAATTGACATTTTGACAAATTGACAAAAAAGATAATATTTCAGACGGCCATGAATGTGTCGGCGAAGGCGGTGAGCGAGAGGGTGCCGAAGTGGCCGTGGGCGCAGGCGCGCTCCGAGTAGGAGGTGACGGAGTCGGGGGTCAAGCCGGGGGCTGAGATGACAAAGGGTACGGGTTCGCCGCGATGCACGCGTTCTTCGACGGGTGTGGCGTGGTCGGGCAACAAGGCCACGGCTACCGGGAAAGGCATTCGGGCAATGGCATCGAGCAACGGGCCTACGACGCGGCTGTCAATGCGGCGGATGGCTTCGAGTTTGGTGGGGAGCGAACCGTCGTGCCCCGCTTCGTCGCATGCTTCGATGTGGAGGTAGACGTAATCGTCGCGTTGGAGCGCCTCGATGGCGGCGGCAACCTTGCCCTCATAGTTGGTGTCGACAAGCCCGGTGGCGCCTTCGACTTCTACGGGGGTCAACCCTGCGTAGCGTCCGAGACCGCGGATGAGGTCGACGGCTGAAATGACCGTGCCCGTCTTGACAGCGTCGGGATAGATTTGCGAGAGGGGGAGCATCTCGGGGCGATAGCCGGGACTCCAGGGCCAGATGTGGGTGGGGGCGGTTCGCCCAGCGGCGCGCCGCGCTTTGACACAGGGAGCTTCGGCAATCACGGAAGCGGAGCGGAGGATAAGGTCGTTGATGAGCGAGGCGGTCTCCTGCGGAGTGAGACGCCCCTCTTCGACGGGAGCACCTTCGACGGGTCGCACGAGCAGCGGACGCCATTGGCAATCGGGATGGTCGTGAGGCGGGGCACATTCGATGTATTTGCTGCCGCCGCGGATGATGAGAAGATGGCGGTATTGAGTGCCGGCCACAAACTTCACCCTGTCAGAACCGAGAGCCTCCTGAAGGAGCGCGATGATTTCGGCACCCTCTTCGGAGGTGAGGTGTCCGCCGTGATGGTTGAGAATAGTGTCGGGAGAGAGGGTGAGGATGTTGCAACGCATGGCCAAATCGTCGGGCGCGAGGTCAACGCCGATGCTTGCTGCCTCGAGCACACCGCGCCCTTCGTAGAGTCGGCGCATATCGTAGCCCATGATGGTGGCGTTGGCAATCTCGCTGCCGGGGTGCATACCTTCGGGCACGGTGAGAAGCATGCCGGTGCGCCCCGACGCGGCAAGGCGGTCGAGGTTGGGAGTGGGGGCATATTCAACAGGTGTCATGCCTCCGAGCTCGTCAATCGGGTGGTCGGCCAGACCGTCGGTCAATATTACAAGGTGTTTCATCTGTCGGAATTTGCGGTGTTGGCGGTAGAGATGATGTTGGCGAACACGCCGGCTGCGGTCACTTCGGCGCCCGCGCCATAGCCCTGAATCTGCATGGGGTATTCGCGATAGCGGCGCGTGGTGAGCAGAATGATGTTGGTCGACCCTTCGAGACGGTAGAAGGGATGAGAGGAGTCAACGTCGACGAGACCGACGGTCATGCGTCCTCCCTCCATGCGGGCCACGTAGCGCAGACGGCGGCCTTGGGCTTCAAGCTCGCGGCGGCGCGCCTCAAACGCCTCGTCAAGCGCGGGAAGTTTCTCCCAGAACGCCTCGATAGAGCCTTCGAAGAGTTCGGCGGGAATGAACGGCGTAGCCTCGACATCAGATTTTTCCACCTCGTAACCAGCCTCCCGGGTGAGAATGACGAGTTTTCGGAGCACGTCAAGACCGCTGAGGTCGATGCGCGGGTCAGGCTCGCTGTAGCCCTTCTCCTTAGCCTCGGCCACGGCTTTCGAAAGCGGAGTGGAAGAGGAAAGAGCGTTGAAAATGTAGTTGAGGGTGCCGCTTAGTACGGCCTCGATGCGTAGGATGCGGTCGCCCGAAGCACGGAGGTCGCCGATGGTGCCGATGAGGGGGAGTCCGGCGCCGACGTTTGTCTCGAAGAGAAATTTCACCCCACGTTTGAGGGCGATGTCCTTCAATGCGCGGTATTCCTCGTAAGGGCCTGAGGCGGCAATTTTGTTGGCCGTGACCACGGAAATGTTTTCGGAGAGCAGAGGGCGGTAGAGGGCGGCCACTTCGGCCGAAGCGGTGCAGTCGACAAACACGCTGTTGTAGAGATTGAGGTCGATGACCTCGCGTGCGAATGATTGGGCGGTGCTTTCGTGGCCGTGATTGTCGAGGAGGTTGCGGAAGTCGGCGGGATTGAGCCCTTCGGGGGCGAAGTAGGCCCGACGCGACGAGGCGATGCCCACGACGTTGAGTTTGAGACGCTGGGTCTTTTTGAGTTCCTCCTGCTGCGAAGCTATCTGATGGAGGAGCCGGGAGCCTACGGTGCCGACGCCGCAGATGAAGAGATTGACCTCGTTGTATTCCGAGAGGAAGAAAGCGTCGTGGATGAGAGAGATGGCTTTGGGGAGGGCGCGCCCGTCTATGACCACGGAGATATTTGTTTCGCCCGCGCCCTGGGCGCTTGCAATGACCGAGATGCCGGCACGTCCGAGCGTGCGGAACAGACGGCCTGACACACCGGGCGAGCGGCGCATGTTTTCGCCGACGATGGCCACCGTGGCCAACCCGCGCTCTACGCGGACAGGCTGCACGGCGCCTGCGGCAATCTCGCCCTCAAACTCGCGGGAGAGAACGTCGGCGGCGCGGAGAGCGTCGGCCTCGCTGACACCAATCGAAGTGGAATTTTCCGACGATGCCTGACTCACCATGAACACAGAAATGCCATGAAGGGCGAGCGAGGTGAAAATGCGGCGGTTGATGCCTATGACGCCGAGCATGGCCACGCCTGTCACCGTGATGAGAGCCGAGCCGCTGATGCTCGAGATGCCCTTGATTTGGCGGCGGTCGGAGGGGTCGGGATTGGCCGATATGACCGTGCCGGGGAGCGAGGGATTGTAGGTGTTGCGTATGCGGATGGGGATACCGGCCTGACAGACGGGATAGATGGACGGGGGGAAGATGACTTTCGAGCCGAAGTTGCAAAGTTCGGTGGCTTCGGAGTAGGTGAGATGAGGGATAGTGTAGGCCTCCGAAATCATCCGGGGGTTGGCGGTGAGAAATCCGTTGACGTGGGTCCAGATTTCGAGGACGTCGGCATCCATGGCGGCCGCCACGAGCGAGGCGGTGTAGTCGCTGCCGCCGCGGCCGAGGGTGGTGGTGCGTCCGGTGAGCTTGTCGGAGGCAATGTAGCCGGCCATGACGGCCACGCCTGCGGGAGAGGCGTCGAGAGCCGATGAGATGGTCTCGCGGATGAGGTGGAGCGAGAGTTTGAGGTCTACGACGTTTGTCGAGTCGCGCAGTTCGGTGATGACCACGTCGCGGGCATCGACGCTCGCGCACCCTTCGAGAAGGTAGCCTACGATGCATGACGCAATCAGTTCGCCATAGCTGCAAATGAGGTCGAGGCTCTTTGAGGAAAGGTCGCGCAGCAGACTGACACCGCGGAGCACGCTCTCGAGGTCGGCGAGCAGCCGCTCGATGTCGGCACGCAGAGGTGCGGGCACTTCGCCGGGCGCGAAATAAGAATTGAGAAGTGAGAAGTGAAGCGCAGCTACTTGGTCGAGTCGCTCCCGATAGGCGGTGCCCCCCTTCGAGGCGAGATTGGCAGTCTCCACGAGAAGGTCGGTGATGCTCGCGATGGCACTGACCACGACAGTGAGACGTTGGCCTTCGGCGATGCAACCCTTGATGATTTCGACGATGTTGGCGAGTCCCTCGGTGGAGCAGAGCGACGAGCCTCCGAATTTCATTACCTTCATACTTGCTTATCCTTAAGTAAGTTCTAAAAATAAAACGAGAAATGTAAAGAAAAATTCTTGAACAATAAAACTCGTTCTTTTTGGATGTTTCGTGCTTGTCACTCAGTCGTGTAGCACGGCTACACTCCTTCGTTCCGTACACGAATCATCTCAAAAATAACTTCCTTTTATTTGTTCATTTATTTTTCTCACTTACTTTTATGATTGTGGCAATCCCGGCCGGGGCGGAGAGGAAATCCGGCAGAGGATGGTGTCTAAAGCTGCAAAATTAGTAAACTTTTTCGGAATATGCAAAAAGATTGAAAGAATTTAGCGAGAAAAAAGATTGTTCTGTTAAACCGTGCGGCACTTCAGGAGAGATTTGGGCATAGAAAGAGGGAGAAATGTCGCGGGAAGCGAAATTTTTTAATAAAATATTAGGAAAATTCAAAAATAAGTGGTAATTTAGCAAACTTTATTTTTGTTTCCCCTGAACAAGTCGGGGCGGCAGGCTGTCAGAAAGACTGCGAGCACCCGGCACTTTTTCTCACCATTCACACCCCATACTTATTATGGATGCCCGCGAACAGTCGGCTGTAGACACCCCCGAAGTGGTTCAGCCCGACGCCCCTGTCACCTTAGCGCCCGAGGCCACGGAGCCGGAGGCGGAAACATCTGATACCGAAACGACTGCGCCCGTGCGCAAGCCTCTCACCACCGAAGAAATCATGCAGGCCGTGACCGACCTCGCCGCACGCGACGGAAGCGAAATCTCGGCCGACGACATCTCTCGCCTCAAACAGCAGTTCTACGCCCTCCACAACGAGCGGGTGCGCATCTGTCGCGAGGCCTTCGTGGCCGAAGGAGGCAACCCCGACGACTTCACCGCCGAAGCGTCGCCCCTCGAGGAAAGTTTCAAAAACCTCCTTGCCCAGGCTAAGGAAAAGAAAACAGCCTACCGCGCCAAGGTGGAAGCCGAAATGGCGGCCAACGCCGAGCGCAAGCAGCAGATTATAGCCCGCATCGAGGAAATCTCGACCGACGCCGACAATGCCGGACGCCTCTTCCCCGAAGTGCGCGAACTTCAGAACGAATTCAAGACCATAGGCGAGGGTCCGCAGGAACTCAACACCGAGCTTTGGAAGAAATATCAGGAGGCGGTGGAGCGTTTCTACGACCAGCTGAAAATCAATAAAGAGCTGCGCGACTACGACTTCCGCAAAAACCTCACCGAGAAGGAGGCGCTCATAGCCGAGACCGAGGGTCTGCTCAAAGAAGACGACGTGATAGTAGCTTTCCGCCGCCTTCAGGAAATCCACAACCGCTGGCGTGGCATAGGCCCCGTGCCCAAGGATGTCCGCGAGGAAATCTGGGCGAAATTCCGCGACCTGTCGGCCGAAATCAACCGCCGCTACACCGACTTCTTCGTAGAGCGCAAGGCCACGGAGCGTGCCAACGAGGATGCCAAGACGGCACTCTGCGAACGAGTGGAAGCCATCGACCTCGACTCTCTCACAACTTTCGCCGCCTGGGACAAGGTGACGGCCGACGTCATAGCCGCACAGAACGAATGGCGCGGACTGGGATTTGCCTCGCGCAAAGTCAACTCGCGTCTGTTTAACCGCTTCCGCAGCGCATGCGACAAATTCTTCGCCGCCAAGGGCGCCTACTTCCAGAAGATGAAAGAGGAGCAGAACGCCAATCTCGAACGCAAGATTGCCCTCTGCGAGCGCGCCGAGGCTCTCAAAGATTCCACAGAATGGCGCAAGACCACCGAGGAAATCGAGCGCCTCAAGGAGGAATGGCGCACGGTGGGCGTGGTGCCCAAACGTCAGTCTGACCAAGTGTGGCGCCGCTTCATGGCTGCCTGCGACTACTTCTATCAGCAGCGCAAGAAGGCCGGGTCGGGAGCCCGCCGCACAGAGCGTGCCAACCTCGAACAGAAGAACGAAATCATCTCGCGCCTCGAAGCGCTTGAGAAAGATGAGACTCTCGACGGCGACAAGCTGCGTCAGCAGGTGAAGGACCTTCAGGCCGAATGGCAGAGTGTGGGCCACGTGCCTTTCTCGGCCAAAGACCGCGTGTATAGCCGCTACCGCGAGGTGTGCGACAAAATCTACGGCCGTCTCGACGCATCGCGCCGCACCGGACGCCGTGAGAATTTCGAGACGACACTTGCCCAGATGGAGGGCGACCGTCAGAAGCTCTATCGCGAGCGCGAGCGTCTGCTGAGAGTCTACGAAGCCCGCCGTGCCGAGCTGCAGACTTTCGAGAACAACCTCGGTTTCCTCTCGGGCAAATCGAAAAACGCCCAGACCATGTTGGCCGACATGCAGCGCCGAATGCAGCGTCTGCGTGACGACCTCGGCGACCTCGAAGGAAAAATCAAAATCATCGACGGCAAACTCTGACACCCGTCAGACACAGCAGGATTAATAAACATCCCGGCAGCGACAATTCTCGAAATGAGCGTCGTTGCCGGGATTGCTGTTTTCGGTAGGCCTACAGCGGCCACAGGTAGGGGCGCAATACATTGCGCCCACGCAGGCCCACAACGGCCAGTTCTCATCAGGGGAGGCTCGTGAGAAGTGAGAAATTGAGAATTTGAGAATCTGTCATTTTGACAAATTGTCATTTTGACATTTTGACAATTTGACGGCCTTCTTTAATGTGTATGATTTACACAAATTGCAACGTTGCAACTTTCGCGGGGGTGGTTTCGGCTTTCTTTTCTGCAATGTTTCATTCGGCGATTTTTGTCAAAATTTTTCAGGAACTTTGCACCGTGAACCTCAGCTCACACTCATCTTCATCTCAATCACCACTATCTCTCACCCCTCACACTCAACACACTATGATGAACTCGCCCTTCTCCACCGTCGCCAACCTCTACTACACTTCTTTCCACGCATCGTTCTGCAACCGTCTCACGAAACGCTACCTCCTCGAGACAGAGGAGGTGGAAGATGTCTACGCCGACATGTGGCTGGCTCTTGACAAGAACTACCGAAACAAGGTCCAGACTCCCGCGGTAAATGCCCCGGAACGGGAATGGCGAAACTTCATGTTTAAGATTGCCACCCGTCTTGCCGGAAAGCGTATCGACGAAAAGAACCGAGCGATGCGTATCGACGCGCTCGAACCTGCCGAGGCTGCCGTGATGGAGCTCGAACTCCACAAAGCCTCGTTCCGCCCCTCGAATGCGTATGACAATCCCGAGGTGTGGGCTCTCTATCGCAGGGAAATCGACAACCTGTCGGAGACCAACCGCAGAATCTACACGCTCTATTATGACGAAGGCAAATCTATGCGCGAGATAGCCGAGATAATGGGCTACTCGACAGAGCGTTCAGCAATTTCAACCAAGAAACGTGCCTGCGACACGCTGATGTCAAACCTGAAGGCAAGCGCCCTGAAAGCGGGGTTTGCCGACGAGTCGCGGTGCGCCGCTGATGTCTGCGGGAAAATCCGCGCTTGAGGCTCAAGGTGCGTGGCTTCGGCCACGCGCCCCCCGGCCCGGGTTGAGAGGCGGTCTGCGACAAGCGCCTACCGAATTTCCTTGAGACGCTTGAAAAGGTCGGACTCGAGGAACGGCACTTCCTCCCATAAGGTATCGTGCCACTCCTTGCATCTCACCCGATTGGGTTCGACGCTTATGCAAAGGCCTTGTGTGCGTCTGTCATACTGCAACATGAATGGCTCGACATCAGATACTCGGTTGCTCAACTTGCGAAGCGCCCTGTTCAGACGTGACTTCATCTGTGTGCGGACTTCGGGAATTTTGATATCGGGCACGCTGTCCTCCTGTCGATTTCCGACAAGTTCGTAAATCTCGGAAAAGCGAGTTTGCAGAACCTTCATCTGCTCTCTTCTGCCTTCGCCGCGAATAAAAGTCTGCACAGGTTCCCACATTTCCTCGTCGTTCCACTCGCGATTCAGATTCATGCTTTCGAAGAGCATGAGCACGTAGTAGGCTCGTTCTCGCCGGGTAATGTCCGGGATTGGCTCACGGCAACCCAAGAATCTCAGCGCACCGTCCTTCAAATCTATCAGCAACGTGTCGGGGCCATTGTCGCGCATGAAAAAGATTTCAAACATCTGGCGGTAGAAGCCCGAGTAGAGGAAACTGCCCCCGGCATCCTTCTTGTGCGACACCATGATTCGGTCAGACGAATGATAGGCGAGAAATGTGTCGACGATGAGGTTGACCGTGTCGACTACCCTACCCTGTTCGAGGTTGATGCGCAGGAAATTGGTGACAATCCTATCGCCCACCTTCGAATGGCTTATCCGCAGCAGCAGGGCCGGGTCGGTGTCATCCAACTCCTTGAACCCGAGTTTGCGCGAGAGCTGCTCAACGCAGAAACGGTCGGTCTTGTAAAGACTTATGGTGCGGTGAAGATTTCTGATTTCATCCTCATCTAGCTTGGGATTGAGCAGTTTCAGCACCTTGTCAAACAGCTCGCGGTCGGTGCTGTTGTAATGGGCGAGAATGTCGGGGAGAAAGACGAAGTCGAGCCCGCAGAGTTTCAGCTCGTTGCTGATGTGGCGCTTATTGGATGAGATTTCGAAATTGACATCCTTGTCGTGCCGGCTCTCTACGTAGAGCACCTGCCGCTCGTCGATGAGCGCGTCGCTGACACAAAGCGAAATTACGTCGCTGTCGGGAAAATTTTTGTCAAGGCAAAACTTCAGCGCGAGCATGAGCAGCGCCTCCTCGCGGGGCGAAGTGCCGTCGCACTCCGTCACCTTCTGAAACGTTCCGAGCAGGTCGCTTGCCTCCGACACCCCTGCGGGAGTGTCCGGCGTGCGACATTCGGCCACTGCTTCACCAAACGACATTTCGTAGGCACGGCGTTCGTGTTCGGGAGTGATGCCGAATTTCTGCCGGAGCAGTTCGTAGGTCTCAATCTCGCGTCCGTCAATGACGCGGTCAGCCTTGATGAGATCGATGAGAATGCGAGCCACAGCCGCGCGATTTGGCATATGAGAAAAGGGGGGAATGAGAAGTGAGAAATGAGAAATGAGAAGGGGCTTTTGTCATTTAGTCATTTTGACTATTTGTCATTTTGACATTTTGACAATTTGACAAATTGACAAATTGACAATCTGACTGAATAATCTTAATAGGCGTATTTGCTGACGAGGCCTTCGAGCCCTCCGCGCGAGCCTTCGCCCATAGCTTTGAAGCGCCAGGTGTTGCCATGACGGTAGAGGCTGCCCACCTCAACGGCTGTCTCGATTGAGAAATCTTCCTCAAGGTCGTAACGGGCTATTTCGACACCGTTTTCCTCATCGTAGATGCGGATGTAGCTGTTGTGGACCTGACCGAAATTCTGACGGCGGTTGACGGCGTCGTGTATCGTCACGGTGAAAAGGATTTCCTTGACCGCGGGGTCTACTTTTTCAAGGTCGACGGTGATGGTTTCGTCATCGTTTCCTCCGAGACCGTTGCCACCCGTGCGGTCGTCGCCGGCCGACATCACTGCGCCGTCGGGCGAGACGAGATTGTTATAGAATACGAAAAATTCGTCCTTGGGGAGTTTGTTGTTGTCGCCGAGCATGAAAGCCGAGGCATCGAGGTCGTATTCGTAGCCGTTGGTTGATTCGTTTGCTTTCCAGCCCAGACCTACTCCTACTTTTTTGAGACCTATTTCGACGCGGGCGCCTTTGACGAGATTGATTGCCATTGCTATTGATGTTTTTTCGTGGTGATTTACTTGCAACAAAGGTAGTCAAAATCCTGAAACGTTGCAAGCGGGCCGACAAAAAAATCGGCCTGCTCCCCGCATTTTTCAGACGGGGGCAAGCCGACAAGATTTTCTAAAAATTTACATCTCGACCGGGATTACCAGGCGAAGAGGGGGTAGTCAGCCATCGTGGCGTTGACTTTCTCGCGGACGGCGGCGATGGTGTTGGCATCGGCGGGAGCGCGGAGCACGGTGTCAATCATTTCGGCAATCTCGCCCATGAGGGGTTCCTTGGCGCCGCGGGTAGAGATGGCGGGGGTGCCGAGACGGATGCCCGAGGTCTGGAAGGGTGAGCGCGAGTCGAAGGGCACCATGTTCTTGTTGGCGGTGATGTCGGCCTCGACGAGTGCCTTTTCGGCCACCTTACCGGTGAGGTCGGGGAACTTGGTGCGGAGGTCGAGCAGGATGCAGTGGTTGTCGGTGCCACCCGAGACAATCTTGTAGCCCATGTCGGAGAGAGCGCCGGCGAGAGCTGCGGCGTTCTTCTTGACCTGCTCCTGGTAGGTGCGGAATTCGGGCTGGAGAGCTTCGCCGAAAGCCACGGCCTTGGCGGCTATGACATGTTCGAGCGGGCCGCCCTGCACACCGGGGAACACGGCCGAGTCGAGAAGCTGCGACATCATTTTGACGACGCCCTTCGGAGTGGTCTTGCCCCAGGGGTTTTCGAAGTCCTTGCCCATCATGATGACGCCGCCGCGCGGACCGCGGAGAGTCTTGTGGGTGGTAGAGGTGACGATGTGGGCATACTTGACGGGATTGTCGAGCAGACCGGCGGCAATGAGACCGGCGGGATGAGCCATGTCGATGACGAGGATTGCGCCGATTTCGTCGGCGAGGCGACGCATGCGGGCATAGTCCCATTCGCGGCTGTAGGCCGACGCACCGCCGATGATGAGACGGGGACGCTCGCGGCGTGCCACTTCTTCCATCTGCTCGTAGTCGATGCGGCCTGTTTCGGCGTCGACATTATACTCGAGAGCCTGATACATGAGACCCGAGAAGTTGACGGGCGAACCGTGCGAGAGGTGACCGCCGTGGCTAAGGTTGAGGCCGAGGAATTTGTCGCCGGGGTTGAGGCAAGCCATGAAGACAGCCATGTTGGCCTGTGCGCCCGAGTGGGGCTGCACGTTGGCCCATTCTGCGCCGAAGAGTTTCTTGAGACGCTCGATGGCGATGGTCTCGCTTTCGTCGACCACCTCGCAACCGCCGTAGTAGCGGTGGCCGGGATAGCCTTCGGCATACTTGTTGGTGAGCCATGAGCCCATGGCCTTCATCACTTCGTCGCTCACGAAGTTTTCGCTGGCAATCAGCTCGATGCCTTTGAGCTGGCGGCGATGTTCGCGGTCGATGATGTCAAAGATTTCTTTGTCTTTCTGCATATCTGTGAGTGGGTTTTGTTTCGTTTCTTATTTCTTCTTGACGGTCCAGCCGAAGCGGCCTATTTCGGAGCCTTGGGCGTAATAATGGCCGTGGGAATAGTTGATGAGACCGGCTGCCCCGAGGTCGAACGCCCCGGTGTCAGGGTCGATGAGCGAGGCGTCGGCAATGACGTTGACCACGTCGGCAATAAACATGTCGTGGCTTCCGAGGTGCATCACTTCCTTGACGCGGCATTCTATCGAGAGAGGCGACTCGGCTATGTAGGGACAAGCCACTTTCTCGCCCTCAACGGGTGTCAGCCCCGTCTCGCGCCATTTGTCGAAGTCGCGGCCGGAGCGCACTCCCGCCCAGTCGGTGGCGCGAGCCATCCGTTCGGTGGTCAGATTAATGGTGAAGGCCATCTGCTCCATGATGAGCGCATGCGAGAAGCGTTCGGGGCGCACCGAGATGTAGCACATCGGAGGGTTGGTGCAGATGGTGCCTGTCCAGCCGATGGTAATCAGGTTGGAGCGCGAGGCATTTCCGCAGCTCACTATGACGGCGGGCAGCGGGTAAATCATCGTGCCCGGTTTCCAACTGACTTTTTTCACTTAACGTCGCGTGGGGGATGATGAGTAACGGTCAGATAATCTGTGCGTCGGCGCTCTTGACCGCCTGCGAGCAATAGTGGCACGAGATGGTCACGTCGTCGTGGTCTACCACATGGAAGCGGGTGCGCATCGGCTCGTTGTTGGTGATACACTTGGGGTTGGAGCACTTGACCAGCCCCACCAGAGTGTCGGGCAGAGTGACGGGATATTTCTCTACCACCTCGTAGTCGCGGATGATGTTGACCACGGCCGAGGGGGCAATGAGGGCGATGCGGTTGAGCACCGATTCGGGAAACACCACGTCGGCCACCTTGATGATGCCTTTGGTGCCGAGTTTCTTCGAGTCGAGATTGTTGCCTATGGTGACGGCTGTGTCGAAGTTCTGAATGCCGAGGATTTTGACCACCTTGAAGAGCACCGTCGAAGGGATGTGGTCGATGACCGTGCCGTTGCAGAGGGCGGCCACTGCGAGTTCCTGCTTGTTGACTGTCATGGCGTGGCTTAAAGTTTAGTGGTGTCGATGCCGAGCGAGCGGCAGATTATGGCCTGACGGGCATAGAGGCCGTTACGGGCCTGGTCGAAATAGTAGGCGTGGGGATTGTCGTCGACATCCTGGGCTATTTCGTTGACGCGGGGCAGGGGATGAAGGATTTTCATATTGTCCTTCGCTCCCGACAGCATCGAGGCATTGAGGTTGTAGAGGTCTTTGACGCGCTCGTATTCGAGAATGTCGGCGAAACGTTCGCGCTGCACTCGCGTCATATAAATAATGTCGGAAGTGTTGATGACGTCGGCGCTGAAGTCGGTGTGCTCGGTGTAGGCTATGCCGTTTTCCTCGCAGAACGTCTTGTATTCCTGCGGCATCTGAAGCTCCTTGCAGGCCACGAAACGAAACGTCGGGTTGAAATACTTCATGGCCATCAGCAGCGAATGGACGGTGCGGCCATATTTGAGGTCGCCCACGAGCGTGATGGTGAGATTTTCAAGCGTCCCCTGTGTCTTGTAGATGCTGTAGAGGTCGAGCATGGTCTGCGAGGGGTGCTGGTGGGCTCCGTCGCCGGCATTGATGACGGGCACGTCGGTCACCTCGGTGGCATAGCGGGCCGCGCCCTCGAGAAAATGGCGCATGATGATGAGGTCGGCGTAGTTGCTCACCATTTTTATGGTGTCTTTGAGGGTTTCGCCTTTCGAGGTCGAGGTGTTCGACGCATCGGAGAAACCTATCACTCTGCCGCCCAGACGGTTTACGGCGGTTTCAAAACTCAGGCGGGTGCGAGTCGAAGGCTCGAAGAAGAGCGTGGCCACCACTTTGCCTTCGAGAAGGCGCCGGTTGGGATTCTCCTCAAATTTCTTAGCCGTCTCAAGGAGACCGAGGATTTCCTCCTTGCCGATGTCGCTTATTGATACAAGACTTTCAGTTTTCATTTCAGTCCGGATAATGATTGGGGGGAAGGGTGTCAGCACCGGGGGCGTTGACTCTGCAAAGTTACGAATTTTTTCGCTACCCGACATACTTTTTCCATAAAAAAGCGTGAACATTATTTAACCTTGCTCGTTAACATAGTATAAACAACTTAAAACTCCGTTTCAACTCACGGCCTCGCGGCCACTCTCACAAACCCGTTTCGAAATTCTCTCTTTTCATACTTTACACACAAACTCTCTCTCTCGCAGACATCTGTTTTAAAACTCTTACTACAATCTCGTCACAGACACACATCAGTTGCTTAACTCCCGCCCTTCTCGCTTCTCACTTCTCACAGCCCCCGCAGGCCTTGAGAAATGAGAATTGAGAAAGGAAAAGAAAAGAAGAAACCTCGAAACCCCACCCACACCCACAAACATTCTCAAGTCATGCACCGCACTCTCATCGCCTCCTGCGTCGCCCTCACGGCCACAGTCTTTGCCGCCGACGCCTCGACCCCCGACTCAATGCGCAAGCAAGCTCAGGACGAGCTCAAAGACTCACATCAGATAGTCTACTTCGGCAACGGCTCGTCGACGCTTACATCCGACTCGATAAGAGCACGCATCGACCGTTTTTACGAAGACCAATTCCGTCAGTTTCAAGACCCCGCCGCTCCCTACTTCCTCTTCATGAGCCGCAGCTCCGACCTCACGATGGGCATCGGCGGACTGGTGCGCATGCGCGGCTACTATGATTGGGGTGGAGCCGTGCCCGCCTCGGGCTTCTCGCCCTACTTCATCCCCGTGACTCCCGACCCGCTCAACGACAAAGCTCTCGGCACCACCCCCGCCGGAACAGCCTTCTTCATGCGAGTGCTGGGACACAACGCCCGACTCGGCGATTTCCAGGGCTACATCGAGGCCAATTTCAACGGTTATCAAGGCCGTGACTTTCATCTGAAGAAAGCCTACGTCATCGTGGGCGACTGGACCGTGGGCTACGCCTCTTCGACCTTCGGCGACGGCTCGGCCGTGCCCCCCACCGTCGACGCCGCAGGCCCCACCATGAAGATGGATGCCACAAACGTGCTCGTGCGCTACATGCACACATTTAAAAAGACAGGCATCACCCTCGCCGCCTCGCTCGAAACTCCATCGATGTCGCTCCAGACCGACGGCACCCACACCGCAGCACGCACGCAATACCTGCCAAACGTGGCCGCTTTCGTGCAATACGCCTGGGCTTCCGACCAGCACGTGCGCCTCTCGGCCATCACACGCTTCCTGCCCTACCGCGACATGATTAACGGCGAAAACCACATGCCTGTCGGCTACGGTTTCCAACTCTCCACTGTAGCCTCGCCCATCCCCGCCCTCACGCTCTACGCCACAGTCAACGCCGGCAAAAGCTACTCCAACTTCGGGGGCGACTTCCTGCTCGGCAAGTATGACCTCGTCAGCGATACCGAAAACCCGGGACGCCTCAACACCACGCCCGGCTTCGGCTACTTCGTCGGTGCTTCCTACCACTTCTCGACCCGACTCTTCGCCACCGCAACCTTCGGACAGGGCCGCTACCTGCCCACCGACGACCCCGCAGGCACCGATTACAAGTACGGTCTCTACACGGCGGTCAACCTGTTCTACAACATCACGCCCCGCTTTCAGGTGGGAGGCGAATTCAACATCGGCAAACGTCAGGATTTCGACCGCCAGCATGGTTGGGCACGCCGCATAGGAGCTATGGCCCAGTTCTCGTTCTGACACCCGCTCTCAACCCGCACATACCCCACACTCTCGTTCACTCATCTCTGTCCCACGTGTCCCGCTCCGCCTCAGGCCGGGACAGGCGGGACAGCTTCATATCTTGTCAACTCGGAATTTTCGGCAAACAGACTTGCTCGTCGGCTCAAACTTTCGTAACTTTGCGCCGTGTTAAACTCCGAAAAATCAATGAAACGCTTTCTGCAACGATACGTCACACTGCATAACCTACACCTTTGGCTTCTCCTGACCTTTGTCTGCTTCATGGGAATGTTCGAGCTTACGAACGGCTACACCTATGACACACCTTTTTTTAACAGATGGGTCGGCATCACCTCGATAGCCGCACTCAAAGCCACGCTGCTCACCATCCTCGTCGCGGCAAGCCGCAGGTGGAAGCCTCTGCATTACGCAGTCAAGGCCGTCATTTGGATTTATGCGGCCCTGAGCTGTCTGAACGGCCTCCTCTACGCCCTTTTCGGGATGGGATTTTCCATCACCCTCTTCGCCATCATCTCGCAGACCAATCTCTCGGAAGCTCTCAACTTTTGGCCAATGCTCGGGTCGGCCCTGTTCAAACTTTTCACGTCGGTGTGGCTCTACGTTTCGATTGCCGGAGCCGTCGCGCTATGGATTTTGCCGCGCTACCTTCCCAAAGCTCTTGCAGCGTTTGCCGTCTTGGCGCTCTCGCTCTTCGGCATCCCCGCCTTCACCTTTTATTACCTCAACAACGTACGTCCGCTCGACCATCTGCTGCTCTCGCGCAAAATCAGCGTCAACATCAGCGTCACTCTCGAAGAAATCCGCAACATTAAGGAGGAACTGGCCCGTGTCAAACCCCTCGCTGACGCTGCCTCAGTGAAAAGCACACGACAGGCCGACGTGCTGATGGTGGTGGGCGAGTCGGCTTCGGCTCAATACATGTCGCTCTACGGCTTTCAGCTACCCACGACTCCGCGCCTCGATGCCATGACCGACAGCGTCATGGTCTTCACCGACGCCATAGGCGCGTCGCTCCAGACCGTGTTCAACATCAACCGCATCCTGACATTCCTCACCGACCGCGACGACCCGACACGTTGGTATGACTCGCCGCTGCTCTACTCTCTCCTCCACGAAGCCGGCTACCATACGGCATGGATTTCAAATCAGGAGAAAGGCGGAGTTGTCAGCAACAATGTCCCGGCGTTGCTCTCGATGGCCGACACCCTCAACTTCGTCGGTTCGGTAAGCATCCAGGACTACATGCACCGCAAATACGACGAAGCCGTCATTCCTCCACTTGCCGAGGAACTCGCTGCCAATCGGGAGGCCGAATTTGTCGGGGTTCACCTGCTCGGCTCACACTCCGATTTCCGCTACCGCTACCCTCACGACCGAAGCCGTTTCGCAAGCGCCGACGTGCAAGCTCTGCCGGCATTCAACCGTCTCACCGACTGGCAAGCGGCATCCTCGGCTTACTACCTCAATTCGCTGGTCTACACCGACTCGCTGCTCGAAGTGATGATTGACCTTGTGGCCCGTCGGAGCCGTCCCACCGTGATGCTCTACTTTTCAGACCACGGGCAGGCCATCTACAGCAACGACTGTCCCGAGGTGATACGCGACGACAACCATATCCGTGTGCCGTTCGTGGCCTACGCCAACCCGTCATTCCGCCGCGAACTCCCCGACCTTACCGCGCGTCTCGACTCAGCACGCACCCTCCCCGTCACGACGGCCAACATTGCCCACGTCATCTGCACCCTGACCGGCACTTCCTACTCAGCCTATGCCGATTCGCTCGATTTCCTTTCGCCGGCCTATCGCGTGAAGCCCAGATGGGTCGACTGCGAGCCGTGGCGACTCGAACACCCGATGCCTTGACAACTTTTTTTCGGCGGAGGTTTGGAGGGGGGCGCAAACTTTCGTAACTTTGCGGCATAAACATTCCCCCGGCTTTAGACCATGCAGACCGAAATGACCGACGACGCCCTGCGTCAGCTCTACTTCAAAGACACCGCTTTTGCCTCGCTCATGCAGAAGCGCATTTTCAACGTCCTGCTCGTTGCCTCGGCCTACGACGCCTTCATGATGGAGGAAGACGGCCGCGTCGACGAACAGATTTACATGGAGTACACCCAGCTCAACCTTTCGTCGCCTCCGCGCATCACCCGTGCGCTCAATTCCAAAGAGGCGCTCGAAATCATGGCCGATAAACATTTCGACCTGGTCATAATGATGCCGGGCAACGATGTCAGCGAAACCTTCACGGGGGCCCGCACCATCAAGGAGCTTCATCCCGACCAACCCATCATCGTGCTGACACCATTCTCTAAAGAGGTGTCGCGCCGTCTGGCCAACGAAGACTTCTCAGGCATCGACTACGTGTTCTCGTGGCTCGGAAACGTCGACCTTCTGCTGGCCATCATCAAGCTGCTCGAAGACAAGCTCAACGCCCCGCACGACGTCAACGAAGTGGGCGTGCAGATGATACTGCTCGTCGAAGACTCGGTGCGCTTCTATTCGTCGGTGCTCCCCATCGTCTACAAAGTCATTCTCCGCCAGAGCCGCAACTTCTCTACCGAGGCCCTCAACGAGCACGAGCAGATGCTGCGTATGCGCGGACGCCCAAAAGTGATGCTTGCCCGCGACTATGAGGAAGCCCTCGAAATCTACGACCGCTATGCCGACCATATCCTCGGCGTGATTTCCGACGTGTCGTTCATGCGCGACGGCCGCAAAGACCCCAAGGCCGGCATTCAGCTGGCCCGCGAACTGCGCCGCCGCGACCCCTACCTGCCTCTCATCATCGAAAGCTCCGAGGTGGAAAACGCCCACGACGTGCATGAACTCGGAGCCACCTTCATCGACAAAAATTCCAAGAAATTTCCCGTTGACCTCGGGAAAGCCATCATCAACAACTTCGGTTTCGGCGACTTCGTGGTGCGCAACCCCGAGACCGGCGAGGAAATCACACGCATCACCTCGCTCAAAGACCTCCAGCAGCGCATCTTCGACATCCCCGCCGAAGCTCTCTACTGGCACGCTTCGTTCAACGACATCTCGCGCTGGCTCTATTCGCGCGCTATGTTCCCCATTGCCGAAGCCATACGCAAACACCGCTTCCGCGACCTCAAGGATGCCCCTCAGGTGCGTCAGCTCTTCTTCGACCTCATCGTCAAGTATCGCAAGATGAAAAACCGCGGCGTAGTGGCCGTGTTCCGCAAAGACCGCTTCGACCACTATTCCAACTTCGCCCGCATCGGCCAAGGCTCGCTCGGAGGCAAGGGCCGCGGTCTGGCTTTCATCGACTCGATAATCAAGAAAAATCCCGTCTGCGACAATTTCGACGGCATTCAGATTACCATCCCCCGCACGGTGGTGCTCTGCACAGACATCTTCGACGAGTTCATGGAGACCAACCAGCTCTACCCGGTGGCACTCTCCGACGCTCCCGACGAAACCATCCTCGCCCACTTCCTGCGCGGCAAACTCCCAATCCGCATCAAGGAAGACCTCAGGGCTCTGCTCGAGGTGGTAGACACCCCGATAGCCGTGCGTTCGTCGAGTCTGCTCGAAGATTCTCATTATCAGCCTTTCGCCGGCATCTATTCCACCTACATGGTGCCCAAGCGCAAGGACCTCGACGAGATGTTCGACCTTCTGGCCCAGGCCATCAAGGGCGTCTACGCCTCGGTGTTCTTCTCCGACTCGAAAGCCTACATGACAGCCACCTCAAACGTCATCGATCAGGAAAAGATGGCCGTGATACTTCAGGAAGTCGTCGGCAAGGAGGTCGAGGGCTATTGGTTTCCGAGCTTCTCGGGAGTGGGCCGCTCGCTCAACTACTACCCTCTCGGCGACGAACGCCCCGAAGAAGGCGTGGCCGAAATAGCCGTGGGTCTCGGCAAATACATCGTCGACGGCGGCCTCGGACTCCGTTTCTCTCCCCGCCATCCCGAAAGCGTGCTCCAGACCTCCGAACTCTCCATCGCACTCAAAGACACCCAGACACGCATGTATGCCCTCGACATGAAGGGCGACGAGCGCAGCGTAGGGCTCGACGGACGCGCCCTCTCCAAACCTGCGGCCTCGCTTTCGTCTCTCAAAGTCGACGACGGCTACAACATCGCCAAAATCCGCGTGCAGGACGTGGCCGACCGCGGCGCACTCAAATACATGGTGTCGACCTTCGACTACCGCGACAACGTGCTGCGCGACAACGACCTTGGCGACGGGCGAAAAGTGGTGACGTTCAACAACGTGCTCAAACACGGCGTCTACCCTCTCGCTTCCGCCATCGACTTCATGCTCAGCGAAGGGCAGCGCGCCATGCAGCGCCCCGTCGAAATCGAGTTTGCCGGAATGATTGAAAAGACCCCCGAAGGGAAAGGCCGCCTCTACTGGCTCCAGATTCGCCCCATCGTCGACCGCCGCGAGACTGTGGATGAAGCCGTCATGGCCACTCCCGACGACCGCCTGCTGCTCAAATCGTCTATGGCTCTGGGCCACGGCAACGTCGAAGAGGTCAGCACCGTGGTCTACGTGCGTCCCGAAAAGTTCTCTGCCTCAAACAATTCGCTCATTGCGCGCGAGATGGAGAAAATCAACCGCCGCTTTCTTGACGAAGACCGCCGCTACCTTCTCATAGGTCCCGGCCGATGGGGTTCGTCCGACCCCTCGCTCGGTGTGCCGGTCAAATGGCCCGCCATCTCGGGAGCCAAAGTCATCGTCGAGTCGTCGCTCCCCTCCTACCGCATCGAGCCGAGTCAGGGCACCCACTTCTTCCAAAACCTGACCTCGCTCGGAGTGAGCTACTTCACCATCGACACCGCAGCCCGCCGCAATGCCTCCGACCCCGTCACCGACATCTACGACGTGGCGTTTCTCGATGCCTGCCCCGCCACATACGAAAGCGACTTCATCCGCATCGTCGAGTTTGCGTCGCCCCTCGTCATAGGCGTCAACGGCCTGAAAGGCACCGGCGTGGTGCTCAAGCCCGACACCGCAGGCTGAACTTTTAGCCCCGCAATCCGTTAATAGTAGAGAGGAAGCATCGACTAAACGTGTTTCCTCTCTATCGTCATGCGAAATTCCACAATCAGATTCATCCTCCTTCTGCTCGCGGCGGCTGCACTGGTGACGCTCTTCGCCCTGCGCTTCAACCGCGAGACCTCTACCCCCTCGGCGCCCACCGTGGTCTCGGCCGGAAACGAATTCCAGCGTCTGCGCATCTCCGACCTCCACGGCCAATACGTGCTCGTCAACTTCTGGGACTCACGCAACGCCGTGTCGCGCATAGCCTCGGCCGAATACGACCTCTGGGTGAAACACCACCCCTCGAAAGATGTGACTCTCGTGCAGGTCAATACCGACGACGACCGTGCCCTCTGGTCAGAAATCGTCAATCACGACCGCTTCGACCCCGCCACACAGTTTCATCTCACCTCAGCCGAAGTGCGCGGCATCGAGGCCGAGTCCTACCGCCCCGCCGACGGCCATTCCTCCTATCTCATAGCTCCCGACGGCAAAATCGTGGCTCGCAATCCTTCGGTCGAGGCCCTCAACTCGATTATCCCCAACGGCTCCCTGGCCAAACGCTGACCCTCGGTTTATTCCCGGGGTGTCCCGCTGTCCCACTGTCCCGACACACGCCTTCCGGCTTGGGACAGACGCTGACAGCCGGGACATCAAAATGTTTTGTAATCTCGCACTTTCTTTGTAATTTTGCGTGTAGAAATCATATCCTCCGCAAATGCTGCAAACCAAAACCCTTTCCGGACTCCGCCTTGCCTATACCGACACCGGCGAAACCGACCGCCCCGCCATCGTGCTGATGCACGGCTGGGGTTGCACACACGAGACTCTCGCCACCATCGAACGCACCGCCCGTGAGGCGGGCTATCGCGTCGTGGCCGTCGACTTCCCGGGATTTGGAGCGTCTGAAGAGCCGGCAGAGGTGTGGGGCGTCGAGCAATACACACGCCAGATTGAGGAGCTGATAGATTCCCTCGGTCTTGAAGCCCCTACCCTTCTGGGCCATTCGTTCGGAGGGCGCGTCGGCATTCTCTATGCCTCACGCCGTCCCGTCGGCAAACTCATCCTCGTCGATGCCGCCGGCATAAAACCTCACCGCTCTCTCAGCTACTACGTCAAAGTCTACTCGTTCAAGGCCATGAAGCGGCTCATGTATCTGCGCTATGGCCGCGAGGAGGCCGAGCGACGCCTCGACGCACGCCGTGCCAAAGCCGGCTCGAGCGACTACGCCGCAGCTTCGCCCATGATGCGACGGATACTTTCGAAGGTGGTCAACGAAGACCTCACTTCACGCCTGCCCCTCATCAAAGCCCCCACGCTGCTGCTCTGGGGCGAGGCCGACACAGCTACCCCCATCGCCGACGCCCGAAAGATGGAGCGGCTCATACCCGACGCAGGCCTCGTCAGTTGGCCCGGAGCCGGACACTACTCGTTTCTTGACGCTCCTCTCCCCTTCCGCTCAGTGCTCACAAGTTTTCTAAAATCTTAAGTCTATGATGGTTTTCGCCATAATTTCAGCACTCATCGCGCTCTGCTGCGTCTTCACCGAACTGCGCCGCGACCTGATGATGCTTCAGCAAAATTCCTATCGCAACGAACGCTATCAGCGCTGGCTCTCGCAGAGTGGCGACACCACTTCGGTGATGCGCCTCGTCAGCGGTGCCGTGGTGCTCGCGGCTCTCTCTACGCTCTCTGTCCCCGTGGTGGGGCTGACGCTCATTGCCTTCACCGGCCTCGTCAACACCATCGTGCTCTGCCGCCGCAAGTATAAGAAACCTCTCGTGATGACTCCGCGTGCCCGCAGGCTTCTCTCGGTGGCTTGCGCCGAGGTGGCTCTCGTGATGGCGGTCACCATCGTCGGCATTTGCCTTTGGGGCTGGAAGCTCGAACTCGCCGCCGCCGTGGCTCTGGGCTGCTACTGTTTCAGCCACTGCTTCATGCTGGGGGCCAACATCCTGCTCCGCCCCGTCGAAGCGCGCATCAACCGCGGCTACTATGACGATGCCGCCGCCCGTCTGCGCTCCATGCCCGACCTCAAGGTGATTGGCATCACGGGGTCGTATGGCAAGACTTCTACCAAACACTATCTCAACCGCATTCTCTCCGAACAGTTTGAGGTGTGCATGACTCCCGGCAGTTTCAACACCACCATGGGCGTCATCCGCACAATCCGCGAATATCTCAAGCCCTACGACACGGTGTTCATCTGCGAGATGGGCGCCAAGCAGCAGGGCGACATCAAGGAAATCTGCGACCTCGTGCATCCCTCGGTAGGCATCATCACCGCCGTGGGCGAACAGCACCTCGAATCGTTCAAGACCATCGAAAACGTACAGCGCACCAAGTTTGAGCTAATCGACTCGCTCCCCGCCGACGGCCTCGCCATTGTCAACGACGACTTCGAATGGGTGGCAAACCGCAAGGTGTCCGACGTCGAGTGTGTGCGCTACGCTGTGGTCAACACCGGAGCCGCAGCCTACCGCGCCGAGCATCTCGAATACACCCCTCACGGCACGACGTTCGAGGTGGTCTGCCCCGACGGACGCCGTCTGCCCATGTCGACGCGCCTCGTGGGCGAATGTAATGTCTCAAACCTCCTCGCGGCCATCATCTGCGCCCTGCGTCTCGGCATGGACGAAGAGAAAATCCGCTATGCCGTCAGCCGCATCGAGCAGGTGGAACACCGTCTCAACATGAAACGCACCCCCGGAGGTGTCACCATCATCGACGACGCTTTCAACTCCAATCCCACCGGCTCGGCCATGGCTCTCGACGTGCTCGCCATGATGAAAGAGGGCAAGCGCATCGTCGTGACCCCCGGCATGATTGAACTCGGCTCGCGTCAGCACGAACTCAACGAAGCCTTCGGACGCAAGATTGCCGTCTCGGCCGACGTGGCCATCGTCGTTGGCGAATACAACCGCGAAGCCATCGTGGCAGGCATCGAAAGCGTCGAGCCCCGCTCTGCAGCTCTCCACACCGTGGCCTCTTTTGCCGCCGCCCAGCAGTTGCTCTCAACTCTCCTCGCCCCCGGCGACACTATCCTCTACGAAAACGACCTCCCCGACACTTTCAAGTAATCCCCATCCATCTTTCAGCATAAGCATTTATGAAGACCAACATCGGAGTGTTCTTCGGCGGACGCTCCACCGAACACGAAATCTCTGTCATCTCGGCCTCGCAGGCCATGCACGCCATCGACCGCGAAAAGTATGACGTCACACCTATATACATAAGCAAACAGGGCAAATTCTACACCGGCGACGCGCTCTTCGACGTGGCCAACTACCGCGACATCCCCGCCCTGCTCAAGAAATGCACGCAGGTCTACATGGAGCCCAGCTATGACGACTACAATCTCTACCGCGTCAAGAAGGGCATGTTTGAAAAGCCTGTCGTCACCACTCTCGACGTGGTAATCCCGGTGCTCCACGGCTCAAACGTGGAAGACGGCATCTTCGAGGGCGTGCTCGAAACCATCGGCATCCCCTACGCCGGCTGCAACACTCTCGCCTCGGCCAACGGCATGGACAAAATCACGATGAAGATGATTTTGCGCGAGTCGGGTGTGCCTGTCATTGACTATGTGTGGTTCACCGACAAGGAATGGTATAAGAAACGCGACGAACTCATCTCTCGCATCGAGACCAAAATAGGCTACCCCGTCATCGTCAAGCCCGCCAACCTCGGCTCGAGCGTAGGCATCGGACGCGCTGCCGACCGCGCTCAGCTCATCGAGAAGGTCGACAATGCCGAAAAATATTCATCGCGCATCATCGTGGAACACATGGTCGACAACCTCAAGGAAATCAACTGCTCCGTGCTCGGCGACTGCGACGAATATGAAATGTCGGTGCTCGAAGAACCCATCAAGAGTGCCGAAATCCTCTCTTACGAAGACAAATACATGGGTGGCACCAAGGGCGCCAAGGGTATGCAGGCCTCACAGAAGCGCATCCCCGCCGACCTGCCCGAAGATATGACCGCGCGCATCAAATACCTCGCCGGCGAGACGTTCCGCGTGCTCGGTTGCCACGGTGTAAGCCGCATCGACTTCATCATCGACGACGATACGAAAGAGATTTTCGTCAACGAAATCAACACCATCCCCGGGTCGCTCTCGTTCTATCTCTGGGAAGCTACGGGGCTGAAATTCGACGCCCTAATGGAGCGTCTCGTACGCCTCGCCCTCAAACGCAAACGCGAGCAGGGACAGAAGACCGTCAGCTACGACGCCAACATTTTCTCAATGTCGGGCGGCGCAAAAGGCGGAATCAAAGGCGGAGTCAAGAGCTGAGATTTCTCATTTCTCAATTCTCATTTTGTCACGTTGTTAATTTCTCATTTTGTCAAAATGTCAAAATGTCAAAATGACAATTTGTCAAATTCTCAATTTCTCAAATTCTCACTTCTCGCTTTAATCATGATGATAAGGCTCGCCTCTCATTATGGTCATGGCCCGGTAGACCTGCTCGGCGAAAAACAGTCGCACCATCTCGTGGGTGAAGGTCATGCGCGAGAGTGAGAGGCGGTCGGTGGCTGCGGCATACACCTCCTGCGAAAATCCGTAGGGTCCGCCGATGACATAGACCAGACGCTTGGCTCCCTGAAGCTGACGCTTTTCTATCGACTCGGCAAATTCGCGCGACGTGAGCTGTCGGCCACGCTCGTCGAGGAGCACCACGGCGTCGCCTCCACGCAACTGCTCAAGAATCGCTTTGCCCTCGCGCTGTTTCTGCTCGTCGGCAGTCAGACGCGATGCTCCGCGGAGGTCGGGTATCACCTGCAACTCAAAGGGCTGATAGCGGGCTATGCGACGGCAATAATCGTCGACCGCCTGCGAGATATACGGTGTGGCGGTCTTTCCGACTGCCAAGATTACGATTTTCAATTCTTCAACTATTTAGAACATTCTTAAAATATGGAAACCAAGGAGAAGCTCATCGACTCGCTGCTCACTCTGGCTTTTGCCGAAGACGTGGGCGACGGCGACCACACTACCCTCTCAACCATCCCCGCCGACGAAACGGGCACCCAGCGCCTCATCGTCAAGGAGGAAGGCATTCTGGCCGGCGTTGAAATCGCTGCCAAAGTGTTCGAGAAGTTCGACCCCTCGCTCAAGATGACCGTCTACATCACCGACGGCACCCATGTGCGCCCCGGCGACGTGGCGTTTGAGGTGACAGGCCCCGTGCGTTCGCTGCTCCAGACAGAGCGCGTCATGCTCAACATCATGCAGCGTATGAGCGGCATCGCCACACAGACCGCCCGCTATCAGGCTCGCCTCGATGGTCTCAAGACAAAGGTGCTCGACACCCGCAAGACCACTCCCGGCCTGCGTATGCTCGAAAAGGAGGCAGTGCGCATCGGCGGAGGCATGAACCACCGTATCGGTCTCTTCGACATGATTCTCATCAAAGACAACCACGTTGACTTCGCCGGAGGTATCACCCAGGCCGTCAATGCCGCCAAGGCCTACTGCCGCGAGAAGGGCAAAGACCTCAAAATCGAAGTCGAGGTGCGCAACACCGACGAAATCCGCGAGGCTCTCGCCGCCGGTATCGACCGCATCATGCTCGACAATTTCACCCCCGAGCGTACCCGCGAAGCCGTAGAACTCATCCACAGCCTCGACGACAAGGTGGAAATCGAATCGTCGGGAGGCATCACCCTCGACACCCTCCGCGACTATGGCGAATGTGGCGTCGACTTCATCTCGGTGGGCGCGCTGACCCATTCGGTCAAGGGCCTCGACATGAGCTTCAAAGCCGCCAAATAAAGCAGCGTCAGAAAGCTAATTTGTCAAATTGTCAAAATGACAAAATGTCAAAAATGACGCCCTGTCCATTCTCACCCCTCCACTTCAAACAACCCGTCTACGATGACGTCGGCTTTGCCTTCGAGCATCGAGGCGGGATTTGTTGTGGCCACACCCACGACGTAGGCTCCTGCGGCGCGCCCTGCGCCGAGTCCCTGCAGAGAGTCTTCAAACACCACACACTCTTCCGGGCGGAGTCCGAGCAATTCGGCAGCCTTCAGATAGCCTTCGGGGTCAGGCTTGCCGTGGCTCACCATGTCGCCCGTGATGATTACGTCAAACGCCTCGCGCAGTTCGGGGTGACGACCGAATAGAAACTCCATCTTCGTGCGGTCGCTGCTCGTCACGAGCGCTATCTTTTTGCCCTCCTCGCGCAGCTTCTTCAATAGTTCGGCTGCTCCGGGCAGGTAGGGATATTTCATCTCGGCCTCAAACTTATGCAGTTCGGCCACGACGGCCGGGCGGTCGGCCTCGGGATAGCCTTCGAGGATTGATTGCAGGTTTGTGCCCTTGATGGCGTAAGCATACCCTTCGGGGTGGCCGTAGCGCGCCCCCATCGGGCCCCAGAAGGTGGTGTATTCACCTTCGCTGTCCACTATCACTCCGTCAAGGTCGAAAAGCATGCCGCGAGCTGCGGCGGGTAGTTTTATCGTGTTCATCTGATGATTATAATTTTTTCTTATCTTAATAAGAACGCCCTCCGCGGGTAAATGTTCGGGCGTCAGTCTATCACGATTGTGCCCCTTGCCGTCAGGATGCGAAACACGAGGTCGCGCAGCAGCGAGAAGGGGTCTTGACGCGACGTGACGCCCTTCGAGGCCACGTCGAAATTGCGTATGGCCGAAATGATTTCTATGGTCTGACGCACGTTGTAGTTGGCCGCCGCCGAGGCATAGGGACGCAATTGCCACGGGTTGCGGAAACCGAGGGCGTCCATGTAGCCCGCCTGCGTTTTGTCGCGGGTGTAGTGATAGACGAGCAGGTTGGAGAAGAGGTTGAAGAGTGCCGAGGCGGTCATCACCGTCGGGTTTTCTTTCGGATTGCGGGCGAAGTAGTCGACGATGCGGAATGCCTTTGCGGCGTTGCGTGCCACGATGGCGTCGGTCAGCTCGAAATTGTTGTAGTCTTTCGAGATGCCCACGTTTCGCTCCACGGCCTCGGGTGTCACCATGGCTCCCGCGCCCAATATCATAGCCAGTTTGTCTATCTCGTTGTAGAGTTTGGCGAGGTCGGCGCCTATGAAGTCGCGCAGCATTTCGAGTGCCTTCGGGTCGACGTTCATCCCTTTCTCTTTTATCAAATCGGCTATGGCCGGTAGGAGATTTCGCTCGCTGATTTTCTTCGATTCGAATATGACGCCGTTCTTCTTTACGGCGGCGAGAAGGTCTTTGCCCTTCGCCTCCACCCCGCGGAACACTATCACCAGGAGCGTCGTGGCCACGGGCTGCTTCACGTAATAGTGGAGCTTGTTTACCTGGTCGGCACGCATGGTCTGCGCTTCCTTGACTATCACCACCTGGCGGTCGGTCATCATCGGAAATTGCTTGCAGGCGTCCATCACCGTGTCGGCGTCGGTCTGCGCGCCATAGAACGTCACCACCCCGTAGTCGCGGTCTTCCTCGGGCACGCTCTCCTCGAAAAGCTTCACCAGCTCATCGGTGAAATAGGCCTCCTCGCCGTGCAGGAGATAGACGGGCGCGAGGTCGCCTCCCTTGATGGAGCGGCGGAGTTGGGGAAATGTGAGTGTCGGGGTAGGTGCGGCCATAGTGTGGAGGGTTTTGAAGTGTAAATTTAGCAAAAGTTCCCGGGGTTTGCAAGAAAATGCGTAATTTTGCCGTATGAATCCGTTTTCAGTGCCCCTCAACCTTCCCGAAGCCGACGTAAAGCTGCGTCCCTCGCGCCGCGGCATCGAAATCTACGACCCTCTGCGTCGCCGCTGGCTCCTGCTCCAACCCGAGGAATGGGTGCGTCAGCAATTCACCGCTTTTCTCATTTCTCATCTCGGAGTGCCTGCGTCGAGAATGGCAAACGAAGTCACCGTCCGTCTCAACGACACGGTCAAACGCTGCGACACGGTGGTCTACGACCCTCAGCTCCGCCCTCTCTGCATCGTCGAATACAAAGCGCCGAACGTCACCCTCTCGGCCCACACCGTCGAACAGATAGCCCGCTATAATCTGGTGCTCGGCGTCGGGTGGCTCATCATCTCAAACGGATTGCGCCACGCCTGCTTCCGCGTCACCCCCGAGGGCCTCGCCCCCATGTCGGCCCTCCCGTCATACGCCCAAATGACCGTCGAGGCTTGACAGCCTTTCTCAATTTCTCAATTCTCAATTCTCATTTTGTCAAGTTGTCAAAATGTCAAAATGACAATTTGTCAAAATCCCCTCCTCACCGCCGCAATCACGGGGCGGGTTCCGTCGGGGCAACCCACTATCACCGCGGCATCCTCGTGGGGCTGACCTTCGGGGCAGGGCAATGAAGTGGCTGCCATAGCTATCACGCGCCACAGGGCGGGGCAAAATCCTTCGGGACACTTCTCCCCTTTCGTGAAACGAAATTCCTCACCCCCTTCGTAACGTCGGCACGCTCCACTCTCCGGGTCGTCGAGATATTGAGCTTGCAGGTCGATGTGACATTCCTTACGCAACACCCTCACCCGACAATCACGCGGCATCACCGGCATCGGCATTGTCGACGCTTCTTCCGACTCGCCTCCCAATGCCTCAAAGCCCCCGACGGCAAGTGCCCCCAGACCGAGCGTAGCTATTTTGCAAAATTTTCTTCGATTCATGACTGCTGATTGTCAAGTTATCAAATTGTCAGATTGTCAAGAAGTCAAATTGTCAAGATGACAAAATGATTCTCATTTCTTAAGCTTCTTGTTGAGCTTGCCTGGTGTGAGGTCGGCGGGATAGAGGTCGAAGTTGAGCCGCAGCGTGCAACCCTCGCGGAAGCGGCTGCACCCGTAGGCCGTGCGTCCCTTGATGATGTGGCCTTTGCCACACTCCGGGCAGACTATCTGCTCGAATTTCGTCACCCTCGGTGCGCGCGGTTTGGTGGGCGGTTTCGGTGTGTCGCCCGATGCTGCGGGAGCTGCACCCTTCGCCCCGCCCGGTTTTCCCTGAGCCGCAAAAGCGTTTTCGGTGAAAATCTTCGCGTGGTCGTTGTCGGAGAGCACGTTGATGACAATCTCGTTGATGAGCTGCTTGAGTTCTTCAATAAACTCGCCCGCCGAGTAGTCGCCACGCTCGATGCGGCGCAGCTTGTTCTCCCATATGCCGGTCAGCTTGGCGCTTTTGAGCAACTCCTCCTTGATGGCACCTATCAGGGCAATCCCTTCGGGGGTGGCCGTGATGGCCTTGCGCTGGCGTGCTATGTAGCGGCGTTTGAAAAGCGTCTCGATGATGGCGGCACGTGTCGAGGGGCGTCCGATGCCGTTTTCTTTCATCGCCTCGCGAAGTTCCTCGTCGTCGACGGTCTTGCCCGCGCTTTCCATGGCGCGCAGCAGGGTGCCTTCGGTGTAGAGTTTCGGCGGCTGCGTGGTCTTTTTCTGTAGCGATGGTTCGTGAGGGCCTGATTCGCCTTTGCGGAAGTCGGGCAGGATGCGGTCGTCGCTGTCGGCTGTCTCGGTGTCTTTGTCGGCGCTCTTCTCGCCCTTCTGCTGAGGGGCTATCACCACGCGCCACCCCGGGTCTTCTATCACTTTGCCCGTGGCCTTAAACCCTTGCTCGCCTGCCTTGGCCATGACGGTCGTGGCCTTGTAGCGGCAGTCGGGATAGAAAGCCGCGATGAAACGCAGGGCTATCAGATGGTAGAGCTGACGCTCGTTGCCCACGAGTGCCGAGGGGGCTTGGCCGGTCGGGATGATGGCGTGGTGGTCGGTCACCTTCGAGTTGTCAAACACCTTCTTGCTTTTGGGCAGCTTCGCGGCGAGCACCGGGGCGGTCAGATTGGCATAGGGGGTCATCTGACGCAATATGCCCGGCACTTTCGGATAGATGTCGTCGGAGAGGTAGGTGGTGTCGACGCGCGGATAGGTGGTCACTTTCTTTTCGTAGAGGCTCTGGATTAGGCGCAGCGTCTCGTCGGCTGTCCACCCGAATTTCTTGTTGCATTCCACCTGAAGCGATGTCAGGTCGAAGAGTCGCGGGGGGTTCTCGCGCCCGCTTTTCTCCTGCACGTCGGTGATTTCGAGCGGTCGGCCCGAAATTTCAGCCATAGCTTTCTCTGCCTCCTCGACGCTCTTGTATCGTCCCGCAGTGGCGTTAAACGTCGTGTCGCGATATAGGGTCTTGAGTTCCCAATAGTCCTCGGGCTTGAAATTGGCTATCTCGAAGTGGCGCTGCACGATGAGAGCCAGCGTCGGGGTCTGCACGCGCCCTATCGAGAGCACGTTGCCCGGGGCCGAATACTTGAGCGAATAGAGGCGCGTGCCGTTCATGCCGAGTATCCAGTCGCCTATCGCACGCGAGAGACCCGCGTAGTAGAGGTTGTTGAAGTCTGCCTCGGGACGGAGGTTCTTGAAACCCTCCTTTATCGACTCGTCGGTGAGCGACGAAATCCAAAGACGCTTCACCGGACACTTTATGCCCGCTTTCTGCATCACCCAACGCTGAATCAGCTCACCCTCCTGCCCGGCATCGCCGCAGTTCACCACCTCCGACGCCTGACCTATCAGACTCTCGATGACGCGGAATTGCTGCTCGATGTATTGCTCCGGAATCACCTTTATGCCGAAACGCTCGGGCAGCATGGGCAGCACGCCCAGACTCCAGCGCTTCCACGCAGGGGTATAGTCGGCAGGCTCCTTGAGGGTGCAGAGATGACCGAACGTCCATGTGACGTTGTAGCCGTTGCCCTCAAAGTAGCCGTCGCGTTTGACCGTGGCGCCGAGTATCTGCGAGATGTCGCGCGCCACACTCGGTTTCTCTGTGATACACAATATCATTGTCGGGGTGGGGAAGGTAAGGATTGCCCGTCAGCTGCCTACTTGCGACGGCTGATGCGGGTGGTATGGGTGAACTGGGGTCCGGTGAAAATCAACACCGCTCCCTCGGCCGGCTTCATGGCCGGAAAGTCTATCTCGAGCAAGATGACACCTTCGTCCTCATACTGATAATAACGGTTGAAATCCACACCGTCTATGTCGTCGGCCACGAGCTTGCGACCGCGGTTTTCCATCTCGACCGTGTCGATGCGCCCCGACGTGTGAGGCCGTCCCGTCAGACGTCCGTAGACCCTCGTCAAATCCTTACGAAAGTCAATCGAATCGACGCTGAACGACTCGCCGCCATCCGTAGCCACCGGAGTCGACGCCCATCGGCGTTCCACCTTGGCCTCCATTGTAGAAGCAAACCCGACAGTCAAAGCCGCCGTCAGCAAAACATATATCAATGATTTTTTCATACCTGCAAAATTACACAAAATTTCTCAAACCATCAAATCCCCGCCCCCGGTCGTTCATTCCCCACCCCCCGCAACACCGGTTTCTTGGGAAAGCCAAAAGGCAAGA
>JAIDCC010000112.1 GCA_029056055.1 Duncaniella sp. | reverse complement strand
TCCCAAACCACCCAAAGCTCCCCAACCCCCGAAAGCGCCCCCGACATAGCTCCCGAAATCCTCACCTACCTCAACCGACTCTCCGACTACCTCTTCATTCTCGCCCGACACCTCAACCACCTCAACTCCATCCCCGACACCCCCTGGCTCCCCCGCTCGTAACTCCACACACCACAGTCGCCCGCGCATACGCCTCCATGCAGAGAGATGTATGCGCGGGCGAACTTTCTTCATATCACCTCTCGTTATTTGTTAAATTTTGTAAAATTCAGTTTACAATTCTACCATTTCCGGCATACGCTAATACCATCCCACATCTCCCATCATCAAAACCCCTTTCCCATGCCCCTCAACCTACCACCCTAACCGCCCATCATTCCCACACCTCCCCGCATACAGAAATCGCACGTCTCAAAAAAATTTCATCAAAATTTGTGTCGTTCAAAGATATTCTTTAACTTTGCAAAAGCAGACCACGCGATAATTCTCCACGCCGGTAGCGGGCAGAGGCTCTTATCAAGGAGTGTGAGATGTGGGATGCCCGAGGCGCAAGCCTTGTTGATTATTTTTTGAAAAGCGTTTATCCGACGCTGATTCTTGACCACTTGAAATTCTCGCAAAATTTCTCATACAATAGTCAAGGATTGAGCAACGGTAGATGCCTCCTCTGGATATGCGTATACTATCCGGTCCCGTCGGTCGGTTCGTGAGAACCGATCGAACTTGGACTTACGTTATACCATTTACCGGCGTGGGTTTCTGCGTGTTGCCGTCCATCTATTGTAGGGCAATGCGAGAAGCCTCAAGTGGTACGACGGCAACGATACAGAGTCCTACGCTTTTTCTTTTCCAACCACACGCCAACGCGAGGACCCCGCGGCACACTTCTTGTCTATGATAGATAAAATTAAGCCAATCGTGGTCACCTTTACCTACAGAGGCTCAGTATTAACGACATCTTTCAAACCCAAACAGCCACTTGAGTCTGATATGGATCACAATCTATTATTCGAATGTGCTCGAGCTGCCATTCTTAGAGAAATCGAATTATCTGGAAATAAAAAGGATGGCTGCTATCCTTACGATGTTATTCTGCAAGGAGAATTTTCTAATAAAGTACAAACTATACATCTGAAAGAGTGCTATGAGCTATGAGTCTTTTTGCTAATTGAAATCTCTCAATTATTCTAATTAAACTCTAATTTTCAGACAGCAGGTTTTTCTCATTAGGGAATAGACAGTAAGCGTTGAGTCTCAAATTAATCTTCCATCAAATAATTATATCTATGAAGTGCAACTATCTCCAATTTGTTTATCTCTCCTTCTACACCATTATCATATCGGTTTTCCTTGTCTCTTGCAACTCCTTGTATGGTACCACTTATGACTACGTCTACAAGGGACAGCGAATCAAAACTGATTTTATCTATCGTCCTTGCATAGCTATCTCTGAATATAAAGGTGGCTATTGGGGAGAATGGGAGACAATGCGTACGTTGAGATATTATATCCAAGGGTCATCTCCTAAAGATATAACCGTATATACTCATTATGTACACCCGTCGCAGTATATGTTTAAAATTTCTCTTAACAAATTTCGAGAAAATAAAAATGGATGGGAGGTATATGACGGAAAGATTACTATCGCTGGAAATAGTCAACTCTACGGAGACTACTCCACATTCCCAGCCACTATTAAACGCACAAAGCAGAGCAATCTTCCCTTAGACTGCTATATAGACCCGGAGCTTGACAATGACATGAAATACGTCTATAATGTATACTTTGATGATCGCGGCATTGCATTTATGATTGATCTCATAAAAGTGACCGATCCCATTGACGATCCTCACCGATTATAATATTAATTACCATATTTCTTACATTATGTTAAAACGATTCTTACTAACATGCGTCCTAACATTTTGTGGCTTTTCGTTGCATGCACAGTTTGCAACTTACCACAACATCTATGAGATTGAGGAAGCACAAAGTGCTCCAGTACAGACAATCTATGGATACATTCACACTTCAAACGGTTGGGTTAGACTCTCCCTCCGAGTCAAAGAGGGTTCGTCTATGATCCTTGTCGTTGGTTACAAAGAAAAAGACACCTCTAACTATGGTGGATACTTCGCTGAATATGGACAAGCCAATCCCTGGCGTACCTGCAATGTGTATGCAGAAGGGGTCAGTGTTTATTCTGACAGCAGAGAAATCGTTAATAATTTCGATTTCAAAGCGTATGTACCAGGTTTAGGAACTGTATATTTCTAAATAGCCTGTTATGCGACCCAACGGGTGCTGATAATTCAGTCAAAACCCGGGAGATAATCAAATTATTAATTTCATAAAATTGAAATTCAATATGAGAAAAAAATAGTTTTTGTTTTATTTAAAATGGGTCTGTAAATTGACGTGTACGCTCGCTGTTGAAGGATTTCTTCCTATTTCAATAATTGAGAAGTATCTAGTCAAGAAAGGACTATCTAGAATAATAGACTATATCTTCTCTGTGTTTGAAGATTAATTATTAGATTAATAATAGAAGATGACTGGGTATTGTTTTTGAAAAGAGTTGAACTAAGCTCCCTATGCAATTGGGTCGCATAATTTTCTTGGGAGTCTCTGGATGCTTTTCATCTCTAACATTACTTCATTCATCGGAAATAGATTATCTTGGTCGGCAGAAGTTAAGTCTGCCGACCTTTTTATTATTGCTCTCTTACATCAAAAAGGAATTCTACAGCACACTCGGGACACACTCCTCACAGTCACATTGGTACCATCAGTCTCTACGAATGTTTCGAACGCACCGGCAATAGTAGTAGCCTCGAATACAAGAGCAGGTCTTAACCCTATACCCTCAGTTCCTGCAAAAAATCCGCGCATTTTTGACGATTTTCGGTGGGATTTGGGGAATTGGGGGATTTTTTGTATCTTTGCAGGGCGGTGTAGCGTAAGGGCTGCACCTCGCAGCTTTCAGCTTTCGGAAAACGCAGACCGAACGTTTCGGACGTAAGTTCCGGCGTTCCGCAAAACCGCCGCACAGTTTGGCTCATTACGTCCCGCTGGTGCGTCCGTCCGGCTGAAAAGTCTCTGTAAAACAGCACACAATATCATAAAAACACATAATTTCACTACGAATGAAAAACTTCCTACTCTCTCTGGGGCTTGTGGCTTCGGCGGCAGCTCCCGCGATGGGGGCGCAGACCGAACTGCTCGACCGCGGAGTGGTGGCCGTCAAGACCGAAAACAGTGTTTTCGTGTCGTGGCGCTCGCTCCCTTCCGACGACTCCCACACCACTTTTGATGTCTACCGCGACGGCGTGAAGGTAAACGACGCTCCGCTCGCCGCCGGCACCAACTTCACCGACCCGTCCGGTACGACGGGGTCGAAATACGTCATCAAGGCTCTCCTCAACGACGAGGTTGTCGAGACCTCCAAGGAGTGTGGCGTCGAGCCCGACGTGTTCCGCCGCCTTCACCTGTCGCGTCCGGCCGAGGGCACCACTCCCGCCGGCGACACCTACACCTATTCGCCCAACGACTGCTCGATTGGCGACGTTGACGGCGACGGCGAAATGGAAATCTTCGTGAAGTGGGACCCCTCCAACTCTCACGACAATTCTGAAAACGGCTATACGGGCAACGTTTTCATCGACTGCTACAAGATGGACGGCACGCAGCTGTGGCGCATCGACATGGGCCGCAACATCCGCGCCGGCGCACACTACACGCAGTTCATGGTCTATGACTTCGACGGCGACGGAAAGGCCGAAATGATTGTCAAGACCGCTCCCGGCACCATCGACGGCACCGGCAAAGCCGTGCTGATGGGCGACGATAAGGTGACCGACGACTACCGCGGCACTTCCGGTTCGCACACCACGGGTGTCATCAAGGATGGCCCCGAGTATCTCACGGTGTTCGAGGGACTGACCGGCGCTGAAATCAACACCATCGCCTACAATCCTCCCCGCACCATCCACGACCAGAAGAAATCCTATCCCGGCTGGGGCGACGAGTATGCCAACCGCTCCGAGCGCTATCTGGCCGGCGTGGCCTTCCTCGACGGCGAGCATCCCTCGGCTGTGATGTGCCGCGGCTACTACACTCATTCCTATCTCTGGGCCGTAGACTTCGACGGCTCGAAACTCACCGAGCGCTGGCTCCACGCCTCGACCGAGAGCGGCAAGGGCGCTTACGGCGAGGGCGCTCACTCGCTGACCATCGGCGACGTTGACGGCGACGGCAAAGACGAAATCGTCTATGGCGCTGCCTGCATCGACCACGACGGCTCGCTGCTCTACCGCACCGGCGGCGGCCACGGCGACGCCCTCCACCTTGGCGACTTCGACCCCGACCGCGAGGGTCTCGAAATCTTCATGGTGCACGAAGAGAAAAGCTCGGCCTATCCCTACGACTCCGAATTCCGCGACGCCAAGACCGGCGCAATCATCTGGTGTACGAAGCAGACGGGCAACGACATCGGCCGCGGTCTCGTCGGCGACATCTCCGACACCTGGCGCGGCTACGAAGTGTGGCCCGGCAGCTACTTTGAGAACGGCACCAACGTCAAGGCCACTTTCGACTGCCGCGGCAATCTGCTGGTCAACAAGAACGCTTCCACCTGCTTCCGTGTCTACTGGGACGGCGACCTGCTCGACGAACTCTTCGACGGCAAGTATGACAAAAACGCTCTCAAGTCAAACCCCGTGGTTGAGAAACGTTCGGCCAACCTCAACTCAGGCTCAACCCTCGTCAACTTCAACAAGTGGAACGCGCAGAGCTGCAACACCACCAAGGCCACTCCCTGTCTGTCGGCCGACTTCCTCGGCGACTGGCGTGAGGAAATCGTGCTCTGGGACGGCGACAACAGCTCCGACCTGCTGATTTTCACCACCACCATTCCCTCCAACTACCGCGTGCCCTGTCTGCTGACCGACCACAACTACCGCATGGCCATCGCATGGCAGAACACCGCCTACAACCAGCCCCCTCACCTCGGCTACTACCTGCCCGACGCCTTCAACACCGCTCCCCGCATCACATTTGATGCCTCGGCCAACCTCGGTCAGAGTGTCGAAGTGGGCACCGCCATCCTGCCCCTCATCGGCAAGTGGGTCAACTGCGACGGCGTGGAAGCCGCAGGTCTCCCCGCAGGAGTGACCCTCACCACCGATGCCGCTACCTCTACCTTCACCATCGAAGGCACCCCCGAGGAGAAGGGCGTGTTCGACTGCAAGCTCACCACAATCGGCGGCGAAGGCTCGCCCTCGATTGCCGAATTCAAGCTCACGGTGATTGAACCTGTCAAACTCGACCGCATCCTCTACTACACCATGGATGCCATCGAAAGCGCCACAGTGGCCAACGCCGCCGGCACCGACGCCGTCGTGTCGGGCGCGCCCGCCGTCGAGCCGGGCATCATTGCCAACGCTCTCCACTTCAACGGTGGACGCGACCGCCTCATTCAGGATCCCTACGATGCCTTCAAGTTTGGCACCGACGACTTCTCGATTGAGTTCCTCTTCAACTCTACATCTACCGCCTCCTACCTCTTCCACATCGGCACCATCAGCCGCGACGACCGTTTCGACCGCACCGGCAATTGGATTGGCCTCGAGCTCAAGGGCGGTTCGCTCAAGTTTGCCATCGACGACGACGTCAACAAGAGCGAGGCTTCGTGCGCCGGCTCCGACTACTTCGACGGCTCATGGCACCACGTGGTGCTCGTGCGCGAAGGTGCCACCAAGACCCTCAAAATCTATCTTGACGGCGCTCTCATGGCCGAAAGCTCCGACGTCACCGGCGCTGTAAACCTCAGCCCCACCGAACAGATGTGCGTCGGCAACGTCAACGTCAACTTCGACAACGCCTTCAAGGGTCTCATCGACGAATTCACCATCTATCGCGGCGCGATGCCCGCAGCCACCGTGGCCTCTCACTATGCCGGCTACGGCCTCACTGCCATCACCGACATCACCTCCGATGATGCCGACCTCAACGCTCCGCGCATCCTCACCCTCGTCGAGGCTACCACAGGTCGTGTAGTGGCCCGCGGCATCGGCGACGCCTCCAACGTCACCTCCGGCGTGGCTCCCGGCGTCTACCTCCTCGTCACCCGTCAGGGCAAGACCACCTACGTCGACAAAGTAGTGCTCTAATCAGCACCCCTCCCTAACCATCCCGCCCGCTCCCGACCTACCTCGGAAGCGGGCGGTTTTTATTTAGAGATAGGGACGCGCCATGGCGCAATGCGGTTCAAATAGAGGTTTGACCACATCCTCGGAGGGGATGTATTGCGTTGTAATTGTCTGATTAGCAGGTAGGGACGCGCCACAATGCTGTTTACTTAAGAGCCGTTATATAGCCTCCCTATAGTTATGCAGGGT
>JAIDCC010000111.1 GCA_029056055.1 Duncaniella sp. | reverse complement strand
AAACTAAAAAATCTAATTTTGGGCCAAAATATGCAATTCTCAGAGGCCTTCATTAAGGGTAGTTCTGCAACACCCTCATGAAAATGCACCCCCTGCGGCTGCGAATTGAAGCGGCCTCCAGGGGGAGCAATGCTGTCGGTCAGACGGATTGCAGAAAGTCAGATGCGGTGCCGGGTTACGGCTGTCCGTCGGGGGTGGGGTCGGAGACGATGACGGTCTTGCCGGTGAGCGAGGAGAGCATCTGCTTCAGATTGGCGGCAGCCTCGGCGCGGGCTTTCCTGACGAGGCCCCGGCGATAGATGGAGTTGCGGTAGGAGGCGATGAATTTGCTCTTGATGTCGTTTTCTTCGGCGGTGGTGAAATTGGCCGAACCGAGGAGTTTGTCGTTCCACGTGTCGATGACCTTGTAGGCGCCCGGCTCGGTGGATTCGAAGACTTCGACGATTTCGCGGGGAAGCGTGACGGAGAGGGTGTCACCGCGCTCGGTCATGTCGATGTTGTCGAGGTCGAACGCAATCGAGCCGTTGAGTCGGGCTTTGGCCACGAAGTGGCGGCTGCCGATGTGGGCTTTGATGGGAAATTCTTCAAACAGCTCCACGCTGCAAAGTTGCATCATGGGGCGGAGGTCGGAAATCTTGCCTTTCTCAATCGTGACGCGCGAGGCATCGGGCGAAGTCACCCAAAGGTATCCTACGACCCCCGCGGCGGCGAGAAGCAGGATTATGGCTATGCTGTAGAGAGTTTTCATTAGAGTCAATTTTCAGGTTATTTGAAATTGATGATGGCGGTGTAGCCGTCGCGTTCGAGGAGGGAGCGGAAATAGGCTTCGGCCTTGGCGCGTCCGGTCGAGGCGAGGCGCTGGCTGAAGGCGGGGTCTTCCTCGACTTCTTTTTTGAGCGACGCGTTCATCTGCTCCTTGATGTCGGCGCGTTCGCGGGCGTCGATTTCGCTGCGCAGTCCGCTGACGCGGTAGTGGTCTTCGCGGAAAGCAACGTCGCGTCCGGAAAACTCGGTCTGCACGTCGGGCAGAGTGAGAGTGACGGTCTTCGTGGATTCATCAACCTTCACATCCTCGGGCGTGAGCGAAGAGAGGTCGATGAAGGCGGTCAGATAGGTGTCGTAGGAATAGGCGGCGCGACGCGAACCCACCTTGACGGCATCCATCATGCCGGCCACCATCTGCTTCATGCCTTCGGCCTTCGAGGGGTCGATATCGTCGACGATGGCCATCTTGGTGATTGACATCCGTGCAAGATTGATTTTGTTTGTGGAGCGCACTTCCGAGTAGAACACGGCGGCGGGGTCGGGCCCGCGGTGGCAGCCGCACAGGGCGAGCGTCGCGACGAGCACCGTGAGAATGAGGTGTTTCATATGCTTCAGAGTTCGGTTTAAGTAAGTTCTAAAAATAAAACTATATTTGTGATGAAAAATTCTTGAACAGTAAAACTCGTTCTTTTTGGATGCTTTGAGCCTTTCGTTCAGGCGCATAGGGAGGCTATACTTCTTCACTCAAGCCCCAAATCATCTCAAAAATAACTTCCTTTTATCTGTTCATTTATTTTTCTCACTTACTTTAAAATTAAGGTTGAGAATGAGGCTGATTTTGCCGCGAGCAGTGTTTACATCACGGCCCTTCGCGGTATTTGACAATGGAGGGCGGATGTGTGTCACCGTCGCAAAAGTAGTGAAAATTTCTATGAAGAAAACGATAAAGGTGTGAAAAAGTATTACGTACGGTGCTAAAAGCGATATTCAGGGCTGAAAAATTTGCATAATTAAAAATAATTAACTAACTTTGCGCGAATATTCTGCGTTAAGTAGACATGAGACAATTAAAAATTTCCAAATCAATCACCAACCGTGAGAGCGCGTCGCTCGATAAGTTTCTTCAGGAAATCGGCCGAGAAGAATTAATCTCGGTAGAGGAAGAAGTAGAACTCGCGCAGCGCATTCACCAGGGAGATCAGAGGGCTCTCGACAAGCTCGTCCGTGCCAACCTTCGCTTCGTTGTGTCAGTGGCCAAACAGTATCAGAACCAGGGACTCAGCCTCCCGGACCTCATCAACGAAGGCAATCTCGGCTTGATTAAAGCGGCACAGAAGTTTGACGAGACCCGCGGTTTCAAGTTTATCTCCTACGCCGTGTGGTGGATACGTCAATCCATCCTTCAGGCCCTGGCCGAACAGAGCCGCATAGTGCGTCTGCCCCTCAACCAGGTGGGCTCGCTCAACAAAATAAGCAAGGCTCTTTCGAAATTCGAGCAGGAAAACGAGCGTCGCCCCTCTCCCGAGGAGCTGGCCGAAAAGCTTGAGGTGCCCGTCGACAAGATAGCCGACACGATGAAAGTGTCGGGTCGTCACATCTCTGTAGACGCACCTTTCGTGGAAGGCGAAGACAATTCGCTGCTTGACGTGCTGACCGACGGCGACTCGCCGATGGCCGACGCGGCCCTCAATCAGGAGTCGCTTTCGAAAGAAGTAGACCGCGCGCTTCGTCAGCTGCACGAGCGCGAGCGCGAAATCCTCCAGATGTTCTTCGGCATCGGATGCCAGGAAATGACTCTTGAGGAAATCGGCGCTAAGTTTGACCTCACCCGCGAGCGCGTGCGCCAGATTAAGGAGAAGGCCATCCGTCGCCTCAAAGGTCAGAAGAGCCATCTGCTTCAGCCGTTCCTCGGCCAGTGAGAAGGAAGGCTTCGGCCTCCGCACCACTCAAATCGTAAGACTTTTCATTCTTCCCCCGGCCCAAACCACCCGGGGGAATTTGTGTAATAACCCCAAAGCCCAAAGCAATCTAATCACCATTAAGCTAATGTCAACAATCGTCAATTCACTTCTGCTGGCACTGACCGTCACGGTCAGCAACCCTGACGCGACACCCCGCAAAGATGTGCCCGTCGTAGTTTCGCTCCCCTCGAAAGGCGAGGAGGTGCGTTCGGTTTCGTTTGCCGGTCAGCCCGACATGGCCTATCAGCTCGACGACATGAACGCCGACGGCCGCGCTGACGAGCTCGTGTTTCTCGTAGACCTCAAGCCCTCGGCCACACGGACGTTTCGCATAACGACGTCGTCGCGCCCCGAGACAGACAGCTTCGAGGCAGGGACGTCGGCCTACATCAAACTCAACGACAAAAATCAGAAGCATCCGCGCATCACGGCCATCACCTTCCCGGGCGATGCCGACAACCGCCAGATGTATAACTCCATCTATGGTCACGGCGCCGTGCTCGAAGGTCTCTATAACGCAATCCGCGTCTACATGGACAATCGTCAGAGCGTCGACCTCTACGCCAAGAACACTCCGCAGCTCGAACTCGAGACGACAGGTTTCTACACCACGCGCGACCAGCTGGCTCAGGGTTATGGCCGCGACATCCTCTGGGCGGGCACCTCTGTGGCGCTCGGCTCATTCCGCGGCTGGCAGAACGACAAGCCTGTCACGATAGACACCGTGGCCACACGCGCGCAGCGCATTGTGACCACCGGCCCGCTCCGCTCGATAATCGAGGTGACCGACCGCGGCTGGGTGTATGACGGACAGCCCGTCGACATGACGCAGACCTATACTATCTACAAGGGTCACCGCGACTATGAAGTGGACGTGTGCGTCACGCCCTCGCACGGCAAGACTTTTGCCACGGGTGTGCAGAAACTCATGAACGACAACGTGGGTTTCATCGAGGCTGACGGTCTGGCCGGGTCGTGGGGCAACAACGTTCCTGACAACGGCATGAAGGAATTGGTAGACACTCTCGGACTCGGCATCTATGTGCCGGCGCCCTACCTCGCCAAGACGTTGGAAGACGACGTGAACTATCTCACTCTGATGCGCCCCGACGAGAAGGGACACATGCGTTACTATTTCGCCGCCTGCGCGCTGCGCGACACGACGTCGCCCCGCACGCCGGAGGAGTGGTGGGCGTGGCTCCGCAATTGGCGCACGACTCTGGCCAAGCCGGTGAAAATCACCGTGAAGAAGTAGGAAGGCCGAAGAGGCAACCATAAGAAACGACATTCCCCCGCGCGGCGACCATCGGTCGGCGAGCGGGGGAGCTTTTTTAATTTTGAATGGGGAATGGGGAATTTGGGATGAGAAGGCGGGATTTAGCGAGATTTAACGGGATGAAGCCGGATTTAGCTCGACTTGGAGGAGGAGCGGGGATTTTGAATGAGGGAGGAGTCAGTCGTCCATCTTCATACTTTTGAATTGGCCGAGGAGGTTGAAGGTGAGTTCGATGCCATCGGAGAGTTCGACTTCATACTTCGAGGAGGTCTTTTCAATTTTGACAATCTTAACGTCGGGACAGTTCTTCTTGACGTAGGAGCGAATGGCACGCGGAATGATTGCTTCGGGGACGGCTCGGGTCTTGCAGTCGACCGACGTCCATTTGCCGGAGTTGGAGAATTCAATTGTCGTGCCGTTGACGAGGCGCACGTCGTAGTCGGTCTTGCGCAGGAAGTGTTTGTCGGTTTTCACCATTCCGACTTTTGTCTTCGGGAAGTGTTCGAGTAGGAAATCCTGCGCGGCTTGCGGGAGGTCGTTGCGGTCGATGGAATACTTGTCGAAGGCCATGCCTTGGAGGGAGAACGCCAAGACCGCCATCAGAAGGAAAAGGATTTTTTTCATAGTAGAACGTTTTTTAGATATTTGCTCTAAAGAAAAAACAGATGGCGAGGCGAAAAGGTTGTGCGACAAAACGAGAGGCCCGACCGTGACGGCCGGGCCTCGGAGGGAAGTGTAAGCGGAATAGATTAGAGAGCTGCGATGACCTCAACCTCGACCAGCACCTGCTTGGGAAGTTCGCGCACGGCTACGGCTGAACGTGCGGGGTAGGGCTTGGTGAAGACTTCGCCGTAGACTTCGTTCATGGGAACGAAGAGGCTCATGTCGGCAAGGAAAACGGTGGTCTTGACAACATTGTCGACCGTAGCGCCGGCTTCGGCAAGGAGAGCCTTGACGTTTTCGAGAGCCTGACGGGTCTGGGCGGTGATGCCTTCGGGGATTTCGCCCGTGGCGGGGTTGACGGGAATCTGACCCGAGCAGAAGAGCATGTTGCCAACTTTGATGGCCTGGCTGTAGGGGCCGATAGCCGCAGGGGCGGCAGTGGTAGAGATTACTTCTTTCATGATGGATTATTATTATGTGGTTTTTTGATTTCTATTCAGGAGAGGCGGAGGGGCGTGCGGAGGCGGCAGTCTTGCCGAACGCCAGGAGAGAGGAATATGGTATCTGTTTTATGAAACATGCTATGAGGACGCTGAAATAGCTAAGGACGACAACCAATGCCCCGATGGTGAGAAACTCGGGAAAGCTCAGTGAGAGGTCGGCGTTGAGAGAGGTGGTGATGAAGCGTGCGAGTGGGTCGGGCAGGCGGAAAAGCAGGAAATAGTGGATGAAATAGATTTCGAGCGTATATGAGCCGAGCCAAGTGAACAGATTGATGACGGGACGTACCGCACCCTCTAACCGGGAGGAGGTTGAAAGACGCCGCAACACGTAGACCACGGCCACGAGGATAGCTGCCTGATGGAGCGTTTTGGGCAGGCTGACAATATAACCCGCAATCACGAAGCACACTATCGCAGTGATAAGGATACCGTTTCGCGCATCGACGACACGAGAAATCTCTGCCCGGTACTGACGTGCGACGAGTCCTGCGACAAAGTAGATGAACGCATAGGCGAGGTTGGTGAGACACAGAATGTCGGCAGCAGGACCCGAGAAAGGCCGGACGTTCTGCACAACGTAGAGCCCGCATGAAACGATTACAACTAATCCCAGCATCACAAGGTGTCTGCAGCCGCACATCGTGGCCACAGCCTCGGGGGCATAATAGAGGAGGAACATTTCGTAGAGCACCAACGTGAACCAATAGCCGTTCTTGGCCGGAGCATAGATGAAATCGTCCATGTAGGAGCCGTGCGTCAAAGTGTAGATGCTACCGACAATCACCGTAGGTAGCAAAAGCTGCATGGTCTTGCGCCACATCTGTCCCGCGGCTTCACGCACCGACGGAATGTGGCTGCGCAGCGCGAAGAATCCGGCTACGAAAAAGAATGCGTTGAGATAGTAGTTACGCAGAAAGCCGAGAATCGCGGATGCGTTGTAGTCGGGGAGGCAGAAGATGCACACATGGCTGTAGAGTACGGTGAAAATGGCCAGTCCGCGTGCAGTGTCGAGATATGTGATTCGTCCTTGAGTTGTCATTTTTAAGGGAAAGTGTGGAGTCCGGAAAGTCGTGCCGGGATAATCGCACTATTTTCGTGGCAGGATTGCGTAATTTTGTACTGTTGTCAGGGGCGGATGGCCGACAAGCTGTCTACGCGGTTGTCATCGCGAAACCTCACACCCATCATGTCCATCAGAGTGTAGACCATCTGTGTGTTTTTCACCGGGGTGTCGAGCGAACGGCGCAGACGTTCCATTTTGAGAGGGTGGGTTGTGCGATAGCGCGGCGAGGCGTAGATGAGCATCGGAATGCGGGCAGCCGCTTTCATGCTCAACGAGTCGGAATTGGCATGGGTGATACGTGTCACGGAGGGAGATTGAAACACGTCGACGCCATGGTCTGAGAAATAGAGCCCGACAGCATCGAGAGAGTCGAGACGCCGGAAGAGGGTGCTGACGACAGAGTCGTTGTAGAGAATCGAATTGTCATAGCACGCACGGTCTTCACGTTGGGCGGCAGGATAGGCAGTGTAATCGGTAGGTTGGAAATGCCCGCGATCGGCGGGATAGCGATTTTCGAAACTCCGGTGCGAACCCATAAGGTGGACGAAGAACAATTGTTTGCTTCCAGGGGCTATGAGACTGTCGAGCATAGACGTGAGAGCCTCGTCGTAGGGCAGCGCGCTGTAGTCGACCTCACCGGGCACGGTGGTGTAGACCACCTTATCGGCGCGAGAGGCCATCGTTGCAATCGCATTGTCATTGAAACCCACGGGACTCTGATTAGATAGCCAGAAAGTCTGATAGCCCCGTGAGGCGGCAACCTCGAAGGCATTTTCGCACTCATTCCAGGGTTTGTCATCGTGAGTGGCTGTCATGAAACTTCTGAAGCAGTTAATGGTGTGATAATATCGTGAAGTCGCGTCGGTAAACACGAATAGAGACGAGTCGGCCTGCATGGCTGAAAGGAGAGGATTTGTGGGGAGGTCGTATCCATAGAGTTGCGAACAGTCGGTTGAATGACTCTCGCCGATAATGACCACGATGTGGCCGGGCGGCGTCTCCGGGTCTGTCACGGAGAGAGGGAGACGCTCGTCGAGCAACGGAAGGTCTTCGGGAAGACGGCACATCATATCGATCTTTCCTGCGAGAGTGGCAAACCAGACATCCCTGTTCCGATAAGCCGGAACAATCAGGCCGAAGAGTGCCATGGTAGCCATAACATACCTCATACAAGTACCCCCCCCCTATTGCGTATAATCCTTTGATTATCAGATAGAATATAGCTATGCAAGCCAAGATAATCAGGATGTCGGGTGAGAAAAACGAACCTATGAATTCAATAGCTTCCTGACGGTTGGTACCCATTGTCGCTGCAACGGTCTCGATGCCGGGCCATTCGTAGTAGATGGCAAAGTAGGACACGTTCATCAAGCAATTCATAGAAGCGAGGGCGAGGCAAACGCCTATCCACACGTTAGCCGCCCAACGTGCCCACCGACGGAGAAACACGGCCCCGGCGCTCATTATCCATACGCACGCAAGGTAGTAGCAGAGAGCAACGAAAAGGTTTCCAAAGTATCTCACCGCGGGATAGTCGCCCATGACGAACCATCTCGTGCAGGTGGCCAAAGGGATAGCCAGACCGAGAGCGAGCAACAATGAGGCTGCGCGTGGACAGTCGGTAAGCGGAGCCGAGAAAGTTTGGAACAGCAGACGGAGTTTCTGTTTCATCGCATGGCGAATAGATTGGTTTAGGGCTGAGGGGTCAGAGGTCTTGGACGAGGGTGGAGGAGGCGGCTGACTGAACGGCGGCACGGACGCGCTCCATCTCGGCCACGACTTTGGGGAAGGCCGAGGGGAATGAGTCGACGAAATCGTCCTCGCCGGTGGTTTCGAATCGGGAGATGACTTCGGCGAGAGTGTAATGTTCGAGGCTCATCGCGGGCTGCACGGCGGCCTGACCGTCGGTCTCCTTCATTTCGGGTGTGGGCATCACCCGGATGAGAAGGCCGCAGCGGATGAGGCGGTCGACCGACTCGACCGACAGACGCCAGGGGATTTTGTAGAGTTCGGAGAGTTGTGAGGAGTTGATGGGGCGCTGCTCGTCGCGAAAGCGTTTCAGAATCACCGAGAGGACCGCGACGCACACTTCGCGGGCATAGGCAGGGGAAATGTCGCGGACGTGGCGCGAATAAGAGTACATTGAAATGTTTTGTGCGGCATGACACACCAATGCACCGGCGAGACAGATGAGCCACGAAAACTGCATCCAGATGAGGAGCAAGGGCAGGAAGGAGAAAGAGCCGTAGATGGCGTTGTACTTTGACACGTACATCTGGCCTGACAGGAACACCCATTGGAGCAGCTGAAAGGCGGTGCCGGCCAGAACGCCCGCGATGATGGCGTTGCTGAACTTGACTTTCGCGTTGGGGATGAGCATGTAGGCGCCGGCGAAGAATAGCCATGCGAAGACCACGCTCATGAAGTCGAAAAGCAGCGAGAGGACGGGCGAAAGGAAATCGTAGGGGAGAAAGCGCTGGATGGCCGACGACATGAAAATCTGAATGCCTCCCGAGCAAATCATCAGCACGGGGAGGATGATGCAGATGGCGAGGTAGTCGACGAGCTTACGGGTCATGGAGCGGTCGACTTTGACGTTCCATACCTGATTGAACATCTCTTCGACATTGCTGAGGAGCGAGATGATGGTCCAGAGCAGGAAGACAATGCCGACACCGACGAAAATACCTTCGGAAGCCTGGGCAAGCGTGGAGTCGACAAACTTGAAAGCCATTTCGAGGGCTTTGTGCTGCGAGGGGAAGTAGCGCAGCAATTCGTCCTGGAGCATGTTGCCGAAGCCGAAACCGCGCCCGATGGCGAAGAGGAGCGCGAGGATAGGCACGAGCGCGAGGAGGGTCTGATAGGTCAAGGCTCCGGCCTTGTTCTGTAGGTCGGAGCTCATGAACGTGCGCACGGTGAGGTTGATGGTCTTGAGAACGTTGACCTTCAACGTGTCGCGATGGTCGGCCCACACGCCTTCGGAAGCATACTGCCACCGCGCGAGCATTTTGTCGTAGATGGCCTTGTATCGTTCGGCAAAAGACTTTTTCATTAAGTTTCAGTTATTCGGTTTGAGCCGGTTCGTCTTCGGGGAAAGTGCGTGCGGCTTGTGAGCGCGAGAGGTCGAGGGCGCGCGTCGCACGTTCTTTTTCAACAGAAGCCACGCGGAGGGCGCGGAGAGTGGCGGCCGCGTTGTAGAGAGTGGCGATGGCCTCGGCCTGAGCCTGCGGGAGCGTCATGGTGTAGGGGCGAGCTCCTTCGAAGGTGATGCGCAGCTGCGAGCGGTCGGCCATGGTGATGAACGAGGCTGTTTCCTCGCATTCGGCGCCCATGAAGGTGATGGTTTCGAGACCCGAAGAGCGGTCGTTTCGCTCGCCGTCGAAAGCAATGTCGGGAGTGCGGACCGTGCGCCCAGAAGCGTCAGTGACGGTGACAGCCGTGGAACGCGCGTCGACACCTTTGAGGGTGGCGATGAGGTAGAGGTCGCCGTCGAGGCTGACACGAGCGTGGAGACCGGAGGCGGAGCGAGCAGCGGCGGGGTCGATGCCTTCGGCAACGTAGTAGGGTTCGATGGGATTGTCGACCTTCTTGAGCAACTGCTGAAGGGAGTCGGCCCGGACGAAGAGAACGGCCAGAGTGGAGTCGGCGGTTTCGAGTTGGGCGCGAGTCAAGGCTTCCTGCGCCTTGGCCATGACGTGGAGCGACTTCTTGCGCACGTCGATGGCGCGGGGATAGGCGTTTTTGATGGAGTCGATGAGTTCGACCGTGAGCGCGGGGTGTCCTTCGTTGAGAGCCGTTTCGGCTTGGTCGAGGAGAGCCTGAGCGGCGGAGTCGTCTGACCCGTTGCAAGAGGATGTTATAATAGCGAAGGCAGCGACGGCGGCTGCGAGGAGTTTAGTGGGAACGTGTGACATCTTTAACACCTTTAACGGTTTTGATTTTACGGATTAGAGCGGCGAGTTGCTCGGTGTCGGAGACGCCGACGGTGAGGAAGCCCGAGAAGATGCCGTCGTGGGAGTCGATGGAGATGCCGCGGAGCGAGACATCTTTTTCTTTATTGATGAGAGAGGTGATGTTTGTGACGATGCCAATGTCGTCTTGCCCGACCACCGAGATGGAAGCCGTGAAGCCGGAGCCGCTTTTGCCCGACCAGCGAGTGCGGATGATGCGGTAGGGGTAGCGTTCGCGGATGTGGGCGGCGTTGGGGCAGTCGGTGCGATGGACCTTGATGACACCTTCGGCCGAGACGAAGCCGAAGACGGAGTCGCCGAAGATGGGGTTGCAGCATTTCGAGAGGCGATAGTTGATGCCTTTGATGTGGTCGCCTATGACGAGAATGTCTTCGCCGGCGTCGGCGAGTTGCTCGGTGCGGTCGATGAGCTCGAACTCTTCGGCGCTGCGTCGGTCGGCCGGGGTCTCGACTTTGCGGTCGGCCTCTTCGAGGGTCTCGTAGGTGGCGATGACGTGGTTGACGTCGAGCTTCTCTTCGGCAATGGCGCGATAGAAATCGGTGACGGTGCGGAAACCGAGCTTCTTGATGGTGCGCATGATTACGCCCTCGTCGAGCTCGATTTTGCGGTTCTTGCAACGGCGCTGCAGCAACTCCTTGCCGAGCTGAGCCGAGCGCCCCTCAAGCTCGTTGATGGTCTGGCGGATTTTATTTCGCGCCTTTGAGGTGACCACCATTCCGAGCCAGTCCTGCTTGGGAGTCTGGGCCGACGAGGTGATGACCTCGACGGTGTCGCCCGAATGGAGCTTGTAGTTGATTTTACGCGTGCGTCCGTTGACCTTAGCGCCGACGCAGGAGCACCCGAGTTTTGAATGAATGGCAAAGGCGAAGTCGAGCACCGAGGCGCCGAGCGGCAGACGGTAGAGGTCGCCCTTGGGAGTGAAGACGAACACCTCCTTGTCGTAGAGGTCCATCTTGAAATTCTTCATCAGCTCCATGGGGCCGTCGGCATTTTCGAGAATGTCACGGACGTTGTTCATCCACGTGTCGAGCTGCTGCTCGCTCTTCACGCCCTTGTAACGCCAGTGGGCGGCAAGACCCTTCTCGGCCACGAGGTCCATGCGGCGGGTGCGAATCTGCACTTCGACCCACTTGTTGTCGGGACCTTTGACGGTGATGTGAAGGCTCTCGTAGCCGTTGCTCTTCGGGATGGTGACCCAGTCTTTGAGTCGGGCGGTGTTGGCGGTGTACATGTCGGTGACAATCGAGAACACGCGCCAGCACTCGGCCTTTTCCATCTCGGGAGGCACGTCAAGAATGATGCGTATGGCGAAGAGGTCGTAGATGCCCGACATTTCCACCTTCTGCTTGCGCAGTTTGTTCCAGATGGAATAGATGCTTTTGGTGCGCCCCTTCATTTCGTAGCTGAGGCCGGTAGCGTCGAGCTTTTCGCGCAGGGGGGCGATGAAAGAGGCTATGTAGGCATCGCGTTCGGCCTTGGTGGCATTGAGTTCGGAGGCGATTTTGGTGTAGGTGTCGCGCGCGGTGTACTTGAGCGACATGTCTTCCAATTCGCCTTTGATTTTGTAGAGGCCGAGACGGTGGGCGAGGGGAGCGTAGAGATAGTTGGCGTCGAAGGCAGTGTCGGCCACAAACTTTTCGTCGGGGTGATGATTGATGGCGCGCATCAGCGTGAGACGGTCGACAATCATGATGATGATGACGCGGATGTCTTCGGCCAGCGCCATGAGCAGGCGGCGGAAATTGTCGGTCTTCACCACACCCTGTTTGCCGTAGAGAGCCGAGACCTTGGTGAGACCGTTGACCATCTTGGCAACGTCGGCATCCCAGATTGACTCGATTTGCTCCAGCCCCACGAAACCGTCGATGCAAAGGTCGGCCACGAGAGTGGCGATAATCATGTTGCGGTCGGGCGACACCATCTCGCAGAGGGTGATACAGGTGGACATGGCATGGCGCAGGCGGCTTATGCCATGATTGTCGGCAGGTTTGTAGCCGGCTTTGAAAGCGTCTTTGTAGAGCTGCCGCAGGGCGCTGTAGTCGCCGGGGGCAATCACCGGGGCAGCGTCTGCTATCAGTTGTCGGGCGAGCGAAAGCATAGGAGCGGGTGTAGGGAGGAGAGGAATGTGTATGTGGGAAGATTGGAACGTTGGAGGCGACGGACGCGGCAGGGGAGGGGCGTCAGTCGCGTCGGTAGATGCAGGCACCTATCGAGTTGAGGCGGGTGTCGATGTTCTCGTAGCCGCGGTCGATTTGCTGGATGTTGTCGATTTGCGAGACACCCTTCGCACTCATCGCGGCAATGAGCATGGCTATGCCGGCGCGGATGTCAGGCGAGTGCATACGGTTGGCGCGGAGGTCCATTTTGTGGTCGAGGCCGATGACAACAGCTCGGTGAGGGTCGCAGAGCATGATTTGCGCGCCCATGTCGATGAGGTGGTCGACGAAGAAGAGTCGGCTCTCGAACATTTTCTGATGAATGAGCACCGAGCCGCGACACTGAGTGGCCGTCACGAGAATGACAGACAGGAGGTCGGGGGTGAGGCCGGGCCACGGAGCGTCGGCAATGGTGGGAATCGACCCGTCGAGGTTGCTTTCTATTTCATAGACCTCCTGCTCGGGGATGAAGATGTCGTCGCCGCGGCGCTCGAGTTCGATGCCGAGACGGCGGAACGAGTCGGGGATAATTCCGAGGTTGTCGTATGACACATTTTTTATGGTGATGGCGCTGCGGGTGATGGCGGCCATACCGATGAACGAGCCGACCTCAATCATGTCGGGGAGCACGGTGTGTTCGGTGCCGTGCAGACGGTCGGTGCCGGTGATGCGGAGGAGATTGGAGCCGATGCCTTCGATGGTGACGCCCATTCTGACGAGCATGTGGCAAAGCTGCTGCACGTAAGGCTCGCAGGCGGCGTTGTAGATGGTGGTGGTGCCTTCGGCCATCGAGGCAGCCATGATGATGTTGGCCGTGCCGGTGACGGAAGCTTCGTCGAGGAGCATGTAACACCCCTTGAGGCCGTTGATGGCGGCCAGATAGTAGGCGCGTCGCTCTTCGTTGTAGGCCAGCATCGCTCCGAGTTTGGTCATGCCGGTGATGTGGGTGTCGACCTTGCGACGACCGATTTTGTCACCTCCCGGTTTGGCGAAGTAAGCCTGGCCGAGACGGGCGAGCAGGGGACCCACGACGAGCACCGAGCCGCGCAGGCCGGCGCACCGGGCCACGAAGTCGGCGCTCGAAATGTAGTCGCCGTCGAGGTCGTCGGCCTGAAAGCGGTAGGAGGAGTGGAAAAGACGCTCCACTTTGACCCCCATGGCTTTGAGCAGCGAAATGAGATTGACGATGTCGAGGATGTCGGGGATGTTGTGAATCACCACCGGCTCGGCGGTGAGGAGCACGGCACTAATCACTTGGAGAGCTTCGTTTTTTGCTCCCTGAGGGGTGATTGCTCCGTGCAGGCGGTGGCCGCCTTCGATGATATAAGAACTCATGTCGGTGTGTAGGGGAAAAGTGGGGGATGAGAGAATGGGGTTAACAGGAAGCGTCGATGTGTTCGGCTTCAGGAGAGAGGGTGATGCCGTAGCGGGCGGCCACGGAGGCGATGATGCGCGTCTCGAGGTCGAGAACGTCGGCGCCTGAGGCCTGACGGCAGGGATTGGTGAGCACGAGAGGCTGTTTGTGCCAGACGGCCACGCGCCCGTTGTCATAGCCTTTCCAACCGCATTGCTCGATGAGGAACGCCGCTGGGATTTTTACCGAGCCGTCGGCGAGAGGGTAGCGGGGCACGCGGATGTCGGGGTGAAGGGCCACGACCCGCTCGAAGGCAGCGGCATCGACAACGGGGTTTTTGAAGAAACTTCCGGCGCTCGGCACCTCGTCGGGGCTCGGCAGCTTGGAGTCGCGGATGGCTATTATCGTGGAGCGCACCTCTTCGGGACTTTGGGGCATCTTCCCCTCGAAAGCATCGCGCAATGCGGGGTAGGAGAGCACCGGCGAAGGCTCGGAAGAGAGACGATAGGTGACGTGGGTAATGAAGTAACGTTCTTTTGCGGGAGAGTGTTTAAAGATTGAATCGCGATAGCCATAGCCGCATTCATCAACGGAGAAAGAGCGGGTCTCGCTCGTGACGAGGTCGACGGCTTCGACGCTGACAATGCGGTCGGCGGCTTCAACGCCGTAGGCACCGACATTCTGCACAGCCGAAGCACCCACTTCGCCCGGAATGCCCGAGAGATTTTCGAGACCCCAGAGGCCGCGTTCGGCCGTGAGGGCCGCGAGATGGTCCATCACCACGCCACTGCCGGCCCTGACCGTTCCGTCGGGGAGAAACGTGATGTCGGAGATGGCGCTGTGGAGCACGGTGCCGGGCCAGTCGGTGATGAAGACGAGATTGCTTCCCGCACCAACTTTGAGCAGCGGCTCTCCCGCCAACTCGGGCAGGAGAGCGCGCAGATGGTCGGCCGACTCGATTTCGACGAGTCGGCGGCAGAAGGCGGGGAGGGCGAAAGTGTTGGCTATCGGAGTCACTTTGCAGGATTTGTTACTTTCTTTCCGTCAAGAGTCACGTTGTCGAGCACCACGGTGGGGTAGTTGCAGACAAACTCGGGCGTTTTGTCGGGGGCCGATTTCAGAGTGATGTTTTTCAGAGCGAAGTTGCTCACGGTGTCGTCGGGATTTCCGGCAATGGTGCCAACGTTGTCGATAGTGGCGTCGACGTTTTCAATGAGGATATTGCGCACGATGCCGTAGGGTTTGAGCGACGAGCCTTCGAGGGTGAAGAACTGTTTCCAGGGCTTCATGTCGATGACCGAACCGCAGGTGCCCTTGACGCCCGAGATGGTGATGTTCTCGTAAATCTGATAGGTGTCGGGACGCATCTTGAGGCGGAGAATCGAGGTGTGGGTGTCGACGGTGCAATCGCGCAGCGTGATGTTGCGTGCGTGGATGCACTCGCTGCCCATGGTGAGCGTGCCGTGGCAGTTGGGGCCGAAATGGCAATTTTCGACGAGGACGTTCTCGACGATGCCGTTTTCGGGCGACACGTTGGCATAGACGCCCTTACCGCCCTTGATGCAAACGGCGTCGTCGTTGCAGTCGATGAAGCAGCCGCGCACGGTGACGTTGCTGCACACGTCGAGGTCGATGGCGTCGCTTGACGGAGCTTTGACGGGTTTGGTGGGAGCGTAGATGGTGGCATTTTCAATCAGCACGTTGTGGCACTGGTAGAGGTGGGTGGTCCAGAACGCGGAGTTGCGGAGCTGAACGCCCGAGATGGTGAGTGAGTCGCAGCCCCACATGAACACCAGGCGCGGGCGGCGCACTTCGAGGTTGGTGCACGACTTGCCAATCTTGCGACGCTCCTCGCGCAGCGCCCAGAACTCGTCCCAGAATTTGGCGGCGTTGCCATTGATTATGCCGCTTCCGCTGATAGAGAAATTATCGACGAAGTAGGCGTTGATGAGAGCGGCGTGATAGTAGATGCTGCGGCCCTCCATGCGCGAGGGGATGAGAGGGTAGTGGGCAATGTCGTCGATGCCCTTGATGACGGCCCCTTTTTCGAGATAGAGAGAGGTGCCCGGTTTGAAGAAGAGCGCGCCGGTGAGGAAAGTGCCTTCGGGCACGACGATGCGGCCACCCCCCTCGGCCTCGGCGCGGTCGATGACAGCTTGGATGGCAGCGGACTGGATGGCTGTGGAGTCGGTGGAGACACCGTAGTCGGTGATGACAAAGTCTTTGGCTGAAGCGCACACTGAGGCTCCGGCGAGGAGCATGGCGGCGAGCAGACGTGAAGTTTTCATTTTCAGGGAAAGCAGATTGATGATTTAAGGTGAAGGGAGGTTATTTCGCGTTGAGGTTGTAGACCTCGGGGCGCACGTAGGGACGGAGACCCTCGACGTTGCGGGCGAGTTCGACGGCGGCGAGCTTGCTGACGATGATTGCACCGAGCACATTGAGATGAGTGTTGTCGACCTTGCCTTTGGGGCAGAACTCATAGGTGTCGGCGGGAATCCACATGTAGATGTTTTTTGAAAATTCGGGACCCATCTGCTGCACGAGATCCATGGTGAGGGCGTTGAGGTCGATAAACGTGGCGCCTGTCTCTTCGGCCACCTTTCGCGGCGAGTCGAGGTAGGCTCCGTGGGTATCGACAAGCGTCTTGCCCTCGCGAGGCATTTCGGAAAGACCTACGTTCCACTCCTTCTGATGGTCGTCGCTCTCGGAGGCGAGGTCTTCCTGACCGGCGGGGAAATTGCGGCGCGCAATGGAATTCATCAGCACGGGGATGGCACCGAGTTCGCGGGCCTGTTTGACGTAGAGGCGGAGGTTTTCATCGAATGTCGAGCCGGGAGCGGTGAAGCGCTTGGGGTCTTTGCTCTTCTCGTCGTTGTGGCCGAACTGGATGATGACGTAGTCGCCGGGGCGGATTTTCTGTTTCACCACATCCCAGCGACCTTCGTCGAGAAACGACTTCGACGAGCGGCCGTTGACGGCGTGATTGTCGACGCGCACGGGGCCGGTGAGATGCATGGAGAGCATCTGCCCCCAACCGCGTTCCTGATTTTCCTTGTCGAGAGGTTTGTTAGCCATGGTGGAATCGCCTATCATAAACACTGTGAGAGTGTCGGCGGGCTCGGCAGCCGAAGCGAGCATGGGCATGGCAAGCGCGAGCAAAAAAGATTTAAGAATTTTCATAGGTGAGTTGAAGTGAGGGTATGACCTGTTTAAACCACAAAGTTAAGAAAAAATCGTGTGAGTGCCAAACCTCGGCCCTCAAATCTGCCAAACTCATTGAGGGAGGCGGCGGTTTTTGAGATTAGGCAGCAGGCAAGCCACTATGCCCAGAAGAGGCATGTAGGCGCAGGCGTTGTAGATGGCTTCGATGCCGTAGGTGTCGGCAAACGTGCCGAGGACGGCCGAAGCTATGCCGCCGACTCCGAAGGCAAATCCGAAGAAGAGTCCGGAAATCATGCCGAGCTTGGTAGGGAGGAGTTCCTGCGCGTAGAGCAGGATGGCCGGGAAGGCCGACGAGAGCATGAAGCCGGCGCAGAAACTGAGCACCGCCGTGAGGGGGAGCGAAACGTAAGGGAGAAGCATCGAGAACGGCGCGGTGCCGAGGATTGAAACCCAGATGACGAGCTTGCGTCCGTAGCGGTCGCCAATCGGACCACCCACCAATGTTCCTGCTGCGGTAGAGACTACGAAGATGAAGAGAAAAATCTGCGACATCTTGACCGAGACGCCGAATTTTTGAATGAGGTAGAAGGTGTAGTAGCTCGACAGTGAGGCCATGTAGACATATTTCGAGAAAATCAGCACCATTATGACGCAAATCACGAAGAAGGTCTTGCGCTTGGAGAGGGGAAGCTTGAGACTTTTGACGTGGGCCTGGGGATTGGTCTTGACATCGGCCAGATAGGCGCGATACCATTTCACGATGGGGCGCATGGCGGCAAAAGCCAGAGTGGAAAAGACGAGAAACCACAGCACATAGCGGCGGCCGTGGGGCGCGACGATGAGGGCTACGAGCAGCGGGCCGATGGAACCGCCGAAATTGCCGCCGACCTGAAACACTGACTGGGCGAAGCCACGGCGTGCGCGTCCGGCCAACGAGGTGATGCGCGAGGCTTCGGGATGGAGTGTGGCGGAGCCGATGCCTACAAGGAATACGGCCACGAGGATGCCGGCCATGGTGTCGCATAAGGCGAAGAGTGTGATGCCGAGTGAGGTGGACACCATGCCGAATGGGAGGGAGAATACGAAGGGGCGGCGGTCGAAAGCATAGCCGACGACGGGCTGGAATATCGAGGCGGCAATCTGATAGACCAGTGTGATGATGCCTATTTGTGCGAAGTCTAAGTGGAGGTCGGCCTTGAGCATGGGATAGACGGCCGTGATGACCGATTGCAGCAGGTCGTTGAGCGCGTGAGATGCACTCAGGGCGAGCAAGACCGGGAAGGCCGGCATAGATGCGAGTTCTTTCAGCTTGTTCATTTGGAGTCTGGGCGGAAGCCGGAAGTCGAGACGTGGGAGTGTGTGATGAAAAGTGGGAGCCTCCGAAGCGGCCGGTGGCGTGGAGCAAGGGGTAAAAGCGCGAGGCCGACACACGCAAATCGGTGTCGGCCTCGACTTATGGGTTGAGGTTTTATCTATCGGGCCTCGACTGAATTATTCAGCGGGGTGGATAGCGTCGCTGGGGCAAACCTCTGCGCAAGAACCGCAGTCGATGCAGGTGTCGGGGTTGATTGCATAGATGTCGCCGGGAGTGATAGATTCGGTGGGACATACGGGCTCGCAGGTGCCGCAAGCTACGCAGTTGTCGTTGATTACGTAAGCCATAGTAGTAAAAAGATTATGTTATGGATGGGATAAAAATGAGTTCTTTCGACAATGGAGAGAGTCGATTGATGATGCAAAAGTAATGCTTTTCCCCGAAATACGAAAAATTTTTAACAAATTTTTTACTCGGGGAAAAACACTTGCCGAGGATTAGCGCAGGTTTTCGGGGAGTTCGATGACCTTGTAGCGGGGCACGAGCATAATCATGATGAGCCAGCCGACGAGGTAGGCCACGCCGCAGATGCAGAACACGATGAAATAGCCCGCGGGTTTGCCGGTGAAGCTCATAAACGACATCTGCACCTGGTCGGCATAGTCGAAGAGGATGCCCGAGAAGTAGTTGATGAGGAACGAGCCGAGACCGCCTGCCATGCCGCCGATACCGATGATGGTGGCGATGGTGGATTTGGGGAACATGTCGCCTACAACCGAGTAGATGTTGGCCGACCACGACTGGTGGGCTGCTCCTGCGATACCGATGATGATGATGGGGAGCCAGGGCGACACACCGCTCAGAGGCTGTGCGAGGAGTGCGAGGAGGGGGAATACAGCAAAGATGAGCATGGCGCGCATACGGGCAGAGTAGGGGTTGACCTGAATGCCCTTGCGTGCGGCGCGGTCGATGAAGATGGTCGGGAGCTTACCACCGTAGATGGAGAGCATCGTGATGAGGTAGAGCACGAAGATCATCAGCATGCCTTCGCCCGACGAGGTAGAGAGCTTGAACACGTCGGTGATGTAGGCGGGAGTCCAGAAGAGGAAGAACCACCATACACCGTCGGTGAGGAACTTGCCGAAGAACACAGCCCAGGTCTGGGGATACTTGAAGCACTGGAAGAAGGGGATGGATTTCTCCTTTACGTCTTCTTCGACAGCCTTCTGACGGGCTGTTTCATCAGCTGTCTCATTGTCCTGCTCGATGTAGGCGAGCTCGGCGGCATTCACGTGGGGGTTGGAGGCAGGGGTCTTGTAGAGCACTACCCAGAAACCCATCCAGATGAAGCCGAGGGCACCGATGACGATGAAAGCCATTTCCCAGCCGTTGCCCCAGCCGATGCTCTGGAAGAACTTGGCGAGCGGGCCGATGGTGAAGGGAGCGATGAGCGCGCCTACAGCCGAACCGGCGTTGAAAATCGACGTTGCATAAGCGCGGTCGCGTTTCGGGAAGTATTCGGCGGTCACCTTGATGGCAGCGGGGAAGTTGCCGGCCTCACCGAGGGCGAGGATGGTGCGGGCACCGAGGAAGAAGTAGACCGAAACAGTGGCGATGGTGACGGCCATAGTGCCGGCGGCATCGAGAAGTTCTGTGGCGTTGTGGAGACCGAGGGTCATTTCGGTGGCCCAACCGCAAGCGGCGTGAAGACACGCGCCGGCGCTCCAGATGCCGATGGCCCAGAGATAGCCTTTCTTGGTGCCCATCCAGTCGATGAAGCGGCCAGCGAGAAGGTTGGCCACGGCATAGACTATCGAGAACACGGCGGTGATGAGGCCGTAGTTGGCATCGGTCCAGTGGAATTCGGGCGATATGAACTCTTTCCAGGTGAGCGAGAGCACCTGACGGTCCATATAGTTGACAGTCGTTGCGAGGAAGAGCAGGGCGCAGATGGTCCAACGGAAGTTGGTCATCTTCTGGTTGGCCTGCTGGAGGGGAGTAGCTGCGGCTGCCATCGCTTAGAATTTAAAGTAGTTTTTAGCGTTGTTGTAGCAGATGTCTTCAATCATCTTGTTGACACGCTCCTGCTCGTAGCCGGTGTAGGGCACTTCGCCGTTCTCGATGTCGGTGCCGACGAGGTTGCAGAGGGTGCGACGGAAGTATTCGTGGCGGGGATAAGAGAGGAACGAGCGCGAGTCGGTGAGCATGCCGACGAAACGGCTGAGCAGACCGAGGGTAGAGAGTGCGTTCATCTGCTTCTGCATACCGTCTTTCTGGTCGAGGAACCACCAGCCAGAACCAAACTGGATTTTGCCGGGCACGGTGCCGTCCTGGAAGTTGCCGAGCATCGTGGCGATTACTTCGTTGGCCGAGGGGTTGAGGTTGTAGAGGATGGTCTTGGTGAGCTTGCCGCGGGTGTTGAGCTTGTCGAGGAATTTTGCGCAGCTCTTGGCCGTTGTAAATTCGCCGATAGAGTCGAAGCCGGTGTCGGGACCGAGCAGTTTGAACATCTTGGTGTTGTTGTTGCGGATGGCACCGTAGTGGAACTGCTGAGTCCAGCCGGAGTTGTAGTCCATTTCGCCGAAGATGACGAGCATGGCGCTCTTAAACTTGGCGATTTCCTCCTTGGTGAGTTGCTGGCCGCCATACACCTTGTCGAAGATGCGTGCAATCTCGTCGTCGGTGTAGTCTTCGGCATAAAACTCTTCGATGCCGTGGTCGGAGAGGCGGCAGCCCATTTCCTCGAAGAAGTCGTGACGCTTCTGGAGGGCGTCAATCATGTCCTGGAACTTCGAGATTTCAACGCCTGATACTTCGGCGAGCTTCTCGACGTAAGCGCGGAACTCGGCGGGGTCTTCGACGGCCATAGCCTTGTCGGGACGCCAGGTGGGGAGCATCTTGATTTCGAAGCCGCTGTCTTTCACCTGCTTGTGATATTCGAGCGAGTCGACGGGGTCGTCGGTGGTGCAGACGGTCTCGACGTTGTAGCGACGCATGAGGCCGCGGGCGGTCATGTTGGGGTCGTTGAGGAGCTTGTCGTTACATTCCTCGAAGATTTCGCGTGCGGTCTCGGGGTTGAGCAGCTTGTCGATGCCGAAAGCTGTCTTGAGCTCCAGATGAGTCCAGTGGTAGAGGGGGTTGCGGAAGGTGTAGGGTACGGTCTCGGCCCACTTCTCGAATTTTTCCCAGTCTGTTGTGTCGGTGCCGGTGCAGAAGCGTTCGTCTACGCCGTTGGAGCGCATTGCACGCCACTTGTAGTGGTCGCCGCCGAGCCAGATTTCGGTGATAGATTTAAACTTGTGGTCGTCGGCCACCATCTTGGGGATGAGGTGGCAGTGGTAGTCGATGATGGGCATTTTGGCCGCATGCTCGTGATATAACTTCTGCGCGGTTTCGGTCTGCAGCAGGAAGTTTTCGTCCATGAAAGGCTTCATAATTGCTGTTGTTAAGGTTCTTGTCAGATGAAGTCTCCGAGAGAGCGTCGCCGTCGGGGGCAGGCGCTCCTCAGAGATGATTGATATGTCTCAGTCGGGCATCAGAGGGTGACGCCGTTCTTGAAGATTGAAATTTCGTGGATACCGGCTTTTTCGGAATGTACTTTCTCACCGTTTGCCACTGCGAGGACGTAGCCGATGAAGTCTTTGACGACTTCGGCCATCGAACGGTCTTCGGCGAGGACGCCGGCATTGAAGTCAATCCACGTCGGTTTGCGCTGAGCGAGTCCAGAGTTGGTCGAAACTTTCATCGTGGGGACGAAAGTGCCGAAGGGAGTGCCGCGGCCTGTCGTGAAGAGCACCATCTGGCATCCTGCGGCAGCGAGTGCTGTCGAAGCCACGAGGTCGTTGCCGGGAGCCGAGAGCAGGTTGAGGCCATGGTTGTGGATGCGCTCGCCATATTCAAGCACGCCGAAGACAGGGCTTTTGCCCGACTTCTGTGTGCAGCCGAGAGCCTTCTCCTCAAGAGTGGAGATGCCGCCGGCCTTGTTGCCGGGCGAGGGGTTTTCGCCCACAGGTTCGCCGTGGCTGAGGAAATATTGCTTGAAGTTGTTGATGAGCGAGATGGTTTCGCCGAGAAGCTCGGGGTTGGCGCAACGTTCCATCAGGATGGTTTCGGCGCCAAACATTTCGGGCACTTCGGTGAGCACGGTCGTTCCGCCTTCCACTTCGCAGAGCCAGTCGGAGAACTCACCGAGCAGGGGGTTGGCCGTGATGCCCGAGAAGCCGTCGGAGCCGCCGCACTTCAGACCGATGCGCAGCTTTGAGGCGGGCTGCTCGGTGCGCTCGAAGGTGCGGGCCTGACGATAGAGGTCGGTGAGCACCTTGACACCATATTCCACCTCGTCGCCCTCGACTTCCTGGCAGACCATGAACTTGACACGGTCGCGGTCGTAGTCGCCGCAGAACTCCTCGAACACACGGGGCTGATTGTTTTCGCAACCGAGACCCACGACGAGTATACCGCCGGCGTTGGGGTGGTGCACCATGTCGCGCAGGATTTTCTTCGTATTCTCGTGGTCGTCGCCAAGCTGCGAGCAGCCGTAGTTGTGGGGGAAGGCAAAGATGCCGTCGACACCCTCGGCCCCTGTCTCGGCGTTGACGCGGTCGACGATTTGCTTGCAGATGCCGTTGACGCAACCCACGGTAGGAATCACCCAGATTTCGTTGCGGATGCCCACCTGACCGTCTTTGCGTTCGAAGCCGCGGAACGTAGCTTCCTTAGCCTCTCCGAGAGCTGCGCCGGGAGCTGCGGGCGACGGATTTTTGATAGAGATATCCGAATAGTCGAGCTGACCTTCGAGGTTGGTCTTGATGTCGTTGTGGTCGAGGAACGCGCCTTTGGCCACGGCGTGACGGGTGTGACCGATGGGGAAGCCATACTTGATGACGTTCTCACCCTCGGCGAGGTCGCGCAGGGCAAACTTATGTCCGGCAGGCACGTCGGTGACGAGTGTCACTTCGCCCGTGCCCTCGACGTCGACAACCGTGCCCTTGGCCAAGGGATTGATGGCCACGGCCACGTTGTCGGCGGGATTGATTTTGAGGAAATCTTTCATGCGCGGAGCTTATTCTACAACTTCCTTCACTACTTCGAGCATACCCTTCTTCTGGATTTCGTCGAGGTAGTATGTGACGAGGTCGGTGAGGCCGGGCACTTCGTTGAGGTCGCCCTGCACGCCCCAGATGAGGTCTTTCGCGCCGAGAACGCCTTCAGCCACCTTGCGGGTGTCGCCGGTAGCCCAGAGCTCGGTGAGGAGGTCCATGATGCGCTGGTCGTCGTTGGGCACGATGGGGGTGCCGTCTTCACGCTTGCCGCCCTTGTAGTAGGTGATGAGCGCTGCGAGACCGAGCACGAGACCCTTGGGCAGCTCGCCCTTGCGCTCGAGATAGGTCTTGAGGCCGGGCAGGTCGCGGGTCTGATATTTGGGGAAGGAGTTGAGCATGATTGAGGTCACCTGGTGGTCGACGTAGGGGTTGTTGAAACGTTCGAGCACGTCGGCGCCAAACTTCTGCAGCTCTTCCATGGGGAGGTTGAGAGTCTGCATGAGTTCATCGAACTGCACTTTGTGGATGTACTTGCCGATGACGGGGTGGTTGCAGGCATCGCGCACGATGTCTACGCCGCTCAGGAAGGCCACGGGCGAAAGCACGGTGTGCGGGCCGTTGAGCAGGGTCACCTTACGTTCGTGGTAGGGAGCCTCGGAGTCGGTGATGAGCACCTGAAGACCTGCCTTTTCGGCGGGGAACTCTTCGCGGAGCTGTTCGATGGTCATGTTTGAGGCGCGTTCGATTACCCAGAGGTGGAAAGCCTCGCCCTGCACCACGACGTTGTCCTGGTAGCCGAGCTTTTCCTGAATCTGCTTGATGTCCTTGCGGGGGAATCCGGGCACGATGCGGTCGACGAGTGTCGAGCATACGTAGCACGACTCTTCAAACCATTTCTTGAAGCCGTCGTGGTCGGCGCCGAGTTCCTCTTTCCAGAGTTCGATATACTTGAAGATGCACTCTTTCAGATGGTGACCGTTCTCGAAGATGAGCTCGCAAGGCATGATGATGAAGCCCTTGTCGGCAGCACCGTTGAAGGTCTTGTAGCGGCGGTAGAGGAGCTGGGTGAGCTTGCCGGGATACGACGAAGCGGGGCGGTCGGTGAGCTTGCAGGTGTCGTCGAAGCAGATGCCGGCCTCAGTGGTGTTAGAGATGACGAAACGCATCTCGGGCTGGTCGGCCAGCGCGAAGAAAGCGTCGGTCTGGGTGAAGGGGTTGACGCCGCGCGAGATGACGTCGATGCGGGTGAGCGAGTTGATGACCTCGCCGTCGAGACGGCCCTGGAGGTTGACGTGGTAGAGACAGCTCTGGCCTTCGAGCAGCTGCATTACGAAGGCGTCGGGGGTGCCCTGCACACACACCACGCTCGAGTTGAACGTGGTCTTGTCGTTCATGTTCTTGACAATCCAATCTACGAATGCGCGCAGGAAGTTTCCTTCGCCAAACTGGATGATGCGTTCGGGAGCTACCGCTTTGGGAGCTGTAAATTTGTTAAGGGCTTTCATGATACTTTCGTGTAGTATGTTGTTAGTTGTTTTTTCTCAATTTGGAGTTTGCGGGGGAGAGGTTACCTCACTGCGCGGGTTGCCACGACGAGGTGACGGCAAAGACTTTCTGAAGGTCGGTCAGCGCGGCAGCGGTGGCAGCGTCGGGGTTTTTCACCCAGTCTACGCGACCTTCTTCATTTGCTCCGGGTCCGGTGCAGCCGTATTGACCGTAGCGGGCGGTCTTCTCGTTGTCGGGGTTGCGCCAGTTGTGCCAACCCTCGGGACGGATATGTCCGCCCATCTCGCAGTTGATGAACACGGTGTGGGCAAACGGACGCCAGGGACGGCCGAGGTAGACTTGCGTGGCCTCAGGCTCGGCGGTCAGACGGCAGCCGTCGAATACGTAGCCCACCTCTACATCCTCGGGAGTCGAAGCGGCCGTGATGTAGCTGTTGGTTTTCGAGCGGATTTCGCAGTCCTTGAAGTAAGCTGTGGCGGGTCCGAAGATGAAGTCGGTGGTGCCTTCCACATAGCAACGGTCGAAGAACAGACGCTTGTGTTTGCCGCCGGTGAAGATGGTGTCCTGATTGCCGAGCAGACGGCAGTTGCGGAACGTCAGACGGTCGCCCTCGGTGTGGAGAGCCACGGCCTGTCCCAGACGGGGAGCGTTGTTTTCGATGGTGAGGTTTTCAAACAGGATGTCCGACCCTTCACACTTGAGGGTGTAGGTGCGGAACGTGCCCATGTTGTCGATGTTGGCGTGGTGGTCGAAGGTGATGACGGTGTTTTCCGGGTTTTCTCCGCGGAACGTCACGTTGGTGAGCCACGAGGGTATCACCACCTTTTCCTTATATGTGCCGGGAGCGATGTGCACCGTCACCGTGTATTCCATGAAGGCGCGTATTCCTTCGAGCGCTTCGGTCAGGGTGCGGTAGTCGCCGCTTCCGTCCTGCGCCACGTAGATGTCGTGCTTCCACTTGTCGGCCGCGCCGGCACACAATGTGCCGAGCAGCACGAACAATGCTATGAGCTTGATTTTCATTCTTTCAGAGCGTGGTGTAAATCAGATGATTACTTCGAGATGCGGAACCAGTCGACGTCGAGCCAGCCCGAGTCGTTGCTTGCCCATGTGCGCGAGCAGAACAGACCCACCTTCGCGCCAATCCAATGGCCTTCCCTCACGTTGAATGGTTTGCCGATTTTCTCAAACTTCTTGCCGTCGAGGCTGTAGGAGAAAGTGGCCTCACACTTGTAGTCGCCCTTGGCTTTGGGCTTCTTGGCGCCTGTCATGCGGATGCTGACACGCAGATAGATGTCCTGGTCGGGGTTGGCGAGCTTCACGGCTTCCACTTCTTTCTCGGCGGCGCCCTTGTCGGCCTTGTAGTTTTCGCCCTCCACGAGATAGATGCCGTCTTCACGGCTTTCGAGAGCGAGGTCGGCATAGTCGTAGCCCATCACCATGAGGCCACCCTTCTCGCCGGTCATCACCTTGCCGTTTTTGACGCGCGGGCAGAATTTCACCTTGGCTGTCGCTGTGAAGTTTTCAGAGGGGAATTTCTGCAGCAGCATGTTGGCTTCGTCATAGTGGCTCTTGGCATCGGGAGTGTGGTGGCTGAAGAGACGCAGAGTGCCTGTCGAGGCTTCGCAGAAGTACCACAGAGCCGAGGGGTTGCCGTTCCACTGCCACTGTTTGCCGAGTTCGATGCCTCCGAACTCGTCGCTTTCCTGCGGATTGGCCTTCTCGTAGGTGGCACCCACATTAGGCTTGCGATAGGTCATCACAGGCTCGCCGCGACCGTCGCCGTCGGGGTCAACGCCGATGACGGGCCAGCCGTTTTCTTTCCATTCCATGGGCTGGAGATGCACCACGCGGCCATAAGGGCCTTTGTCCTGAAAATGCAGGAACCAATCCTCACGACCGTCGGGGGTGTCGACCCACGCGCCCTGGTGCGGGCCGTTGATGTCGGTGTTGCCCTGGTCCATCACGTTCATCACCTCGTAAGGACCCCACACGTTTTTCGAGCGGAGCACTTCCTGCCAACCTGTCGAGACACCTCCTGCGGGCGAGAAGATGTAATACCATCCGTCGCGCTTGTAGATTTTCGCGCCCTCGATGGTTTCGTTTTCGATGTGGCCGTCGTAGATGATACGGTCTTGTCCGATAGACGACTTGCCGTCGGGGGTCATTTCAATCATGCCTATGATGCTCTTCACCCCTGCGCGCGAGCCGGCATAGCCGTGGGCAATGTAGGCGCGGCCATCTTCGTCCCAGAGAGGGCAGGTGTCGATGATGCCCTTGGCGGGATGCACGAGTACCAGAGGTTCCCACGGGCCTGCGGGATTTTTGGTCTTGGTCATGAAGATGCCGAGGTCGGGGTCACCGTAATAGATGTAATACTCGCCGTTGTGGTAGCGGATAGCGGGAGCCCAGACGGCATTGCCATGCTGCACGTCGGGACCCACCTGCGCATACTCGGGCATTTCGGCTATGGCATGGCCGATGAGAGTCCAGTTGACGAGGTCGTTCGAATGAAGTACGGGAAGACCGGGGATGTTGTTGAAACTCGAAGCGGTCATATAGTAGTCGTTGCCTACGCGCACTACGTCGGGGTCGGAATAGTCGGCATCGATGACAGGATTCTTATACTTACCGTTACCGAGGTCGGGCTGATGGACGGCGCTGACATCTGCGAGAGCAGAGGGGGCTGTGGCGCACAACGCTAATAAAGACAATGCGCTAAGTTTCAGGTAATTTTTCATTGTTAAGGTATAAGGATAGACCGCTCTTTCAGCCGGTTTTTGCCTACCGAGCCTGAGCGGGGATGGTAAAAATTTCCCCAAAGTTACAAAATTTTCGCCATACCTCAATAATTTTCGCATAAAAATGACAAAAAAAGTGTCGGTAGCGGCGGAGGGGAATGAGGGGCAAGCCGCGGCTCAAATAGTCAAGTTGTCAAATAGTCAAAATGTCAAATTGACAAATTGACAAATTGACGAAATGACAAAATGACAAAATGACGATTTCTCATTTCTCACTTCTCATTTCTCCCTTCGCCCTTCTCATTTCTCATTGCGCTATCCCGCTGTCGAGATGAGACGGGGGCCTTGGAGATGTGTGGCGGCGGCGGTGGCGAGGAGTTCGGGGGTGAGCGAGAGGGCGAGCTGCTGCTGGGCTTCGAAGTAGTCGGCGGGGGTGTCGGCCGTGATGCGCGTCTGGAGGAAGTCCATACGGCTGAAGGGTGTGTCGAGTATCGAGGCGAGGCTGCTGAGGGCGGTGCGACGCAGACGGGTGAGTTCGTCGGGAGTGTAAGACGCAGGGTCGGCCAGACGGACAATCTCACGCTCACATTCGGCTATGACTGTCTCCGGTTCGCGGGTCTGACAGGCAATGCCCATGAAACCGCGGTCGGCATATCCGCTGAGTTGGGCGTTGATGCCGTAGGTGAGTGCTTTTTCCTCGCGGATGTTGCTCATCAGGCGACTGCCGAACGCTCCCCCCAAGGCGAGCACGGCAAAACGCACGGCGATGTAGTCGGGGTGGCGACGCCCTATGGTGGGCACGGCTATGCGCACAGAGGTTTGCACCGACCCTTCGAGAGGAGTGTCGACGCGGGTGTCGGTGTAGGAGTCGCGGAAGCCTGCGGGTTTGAACTCAAATGCTTTCTCAGCAGCGGGAATTTCGGCCAGACGGCCTACGATGCGTGCGAAATCATCGTCGGAAAGGCGTCCCGAAATGCAGCAGTGCATCTGCGAGGGGTCGAGACGCGAGGCGTGAGCCTTGACAAACAATTCGCGCGTGTATTGAGGCAACAGGTCGACCGACGCCGAGCGACTCAATGCCGAGTCAGGGCGGTAGAGCAAGCGGTTCTGGCAGCAAGCCGAGAGGTAGGAGGCCTGGCGCTGACTCACCTCGATGCGTCCCGCGAGCTGACGCAGGGAATTGTCGATGGCTTCCTGCGGGAAAACAGGTTCGAGCAACATCTCGATGGCCGTGTCGAAGATGGCGGCGGTTTTCGACGAGAGCGAATAGAAATCGAGCGGCGAGTAGTGGGTGGTGAGCTGCGGCCCCCACCATGCCCCTTCGAAGTCGAGGCTGTCGGCAATCTCGGCGCCCGAATGTCGGCGCGTGCCTTCAGCCAGCAGGGTGTTGCCGAGCACGAAGAGACCGGGCAGCGGCGACTCGGCCTCTCCGCCCGGGAGCAGGAGCGTCAGGCGGCAGATTTCTGTGGTGGTGTCGAGAATGGAGTGCACTTGCAGTCCGTTGTCGAGTGTGACGGTGTCGAACGGACGGATGGCCAGACGGCCTATTTCGTGGATTGCGGGAGGGGTCATGCGTTTCAATCTAACTTAAGTCGGGAGAGTACTTTGGCGCGTGCGGCGTCAGGGTCGGGGGTTGATGTGGCGGGCGAATCGTTCTGGGGTTCAGGAGATTTTGCCGCAGGTTTCGCGGGCTTTGCGGGTTTCTCGAGAGCCGGTTTGGCCGGTTTCGAGGCCTTGGGTTTCTCTGTCTTGGCCGGGGCGGGAGCTGCGGCTGCCGAAGGTGCGGGAGTTGGCTCGGGAGCTGCTTCCCGAGTCGGGGCATCCGACGTTGAGCCGGTCCGTGGGGCGGATGTTTCCGGGGTGCTCATGGTTGCGCCGGCAGGCGGAGGTGTAGGCGAGCGTTGTCCCTTTCGCTTTTTGGGCGCGGGGCGTGGCGCAGGGTCGGAAGGAGTGGCAGCAGCTGCGGAGGAGGGCGTCGAATTGACCACCTCGTATTGCCATACTTCGGCCGCCTCGGGCATCGGGGGCTGAATCTGCGCTCCGGCAGGAGGCGTGACGGGGGCGACGGCGGCTTTGGCAGCGTTGCTCTTCTCTTTCTCTTTCTCTTTCTTTTTCTTTGACGGCTTCTCTTTCTTATTCTTGGTCGATGCCGCCGACGAGCGCATACTGTGGAAGGCCGGCACACGGCCCGCTTTGCGGAAATGCTCGTCGAAGTAGCCCGAGAGGATGTCGGCCACAACCACACCGTTCTTGGTTGAAGAATGTATCATCTTTCCGTCGCCGAGGAAAATTCCTACGTGCGAGATGCGCTGAGGGTCGCGCCCCGTGGCGAAAAACACGAGGTCGCCCGGGAGGAGACGCTCGCGGCTCTGCGCCTCGACGGCGTCGGCCTGCTCGCGCGACACACGCGGCAGTTTTATGCCGAGCGCACGCTGGTAGACCTGCACGACCAACCCCGAACAGTCCACGCCCCCGCGGTCGTTTCCGCCGTAGCGATAGGGCGTGCCGAGCCACATCTTAGCCTCCGAGAGAAGCCTTTGCGTGGCGTCGTCGTCAGACTGCGGGAAAGAGTAGACCACCTTTTCATAGCGCGGCTTGTAGGTAGAGGCCGACTTCTTCGAGCCGCAGCCCGTCAGAGCCGCAGCCGCTGCAATCATCAGAAAGGTCAGTGTTATTTTGGAAATTTTCAACATAGTCTACAAAATTACACAAAAATATGCCATTCTCCATATCCTTTAACAGATTTTCTCATCTCACGAGCGATTTTTGCCACGAGAATTAAAAAGAATTAAATCGAAGCCGCCCCGTGTAACAAACCGCCGCATCTTCCGTCTATAGGATAGAAACGCAGGAGCGCCGCAGCCTCCAGCCGAGATATTCACGATTATTCTCGATTAATCCCGATTAATCCGGATTAAACCCGATTAATCCCGAAGCAACCCGATTTATCACGATTCACCACACAAAGAATACATCTCCTATGAAATTGACAACCACTGCAAGAACACTTCTCATAGCAGCCGGCGTGTCGGTGGCCACCGCAGGCCTCACCGCCGCAACCGTGCTCTCATTCTCTTCTCCCTCCCGTCCCACCGCCGACACCTGTGTCGGAAGTGACCTCGATGGCGGCTTCGCCCTACCGACAGGCGTCCGCAACGTGGCGTCTGTCGGCTCCATCGACTTCACCGAGGCCGCCGAGTCTACCATCAACGGCGTCGTTTCAATCAAGAGCTATGCCACCCCGCAGATGCGCCAGAGCGCGCCCGGCGGTTTCTTCGGCAGCGACCCCTTCTTTGAATACTTCTTCGGCTCGCCCCAACAGCAGCCCCGTCAGCAGCAGCAGCCCCAGCAACCTCGCGAGCAGCAGCTCGGACTCGGCTCGGGCGTAATCATCAGCGAAGACGGCTACGTGGTGACCAACAACCACGTCATCGACAGCGCCGAACGCCTCGAAGTGACCCTCAACGACAACCGCTCCTATGAAGCGCGCGTCATAGGCACCGACCCCATGACCGACCTCGCCCTGCTCAAAATCGACGCCACGGGTCTCCCCGTCATCCCGATGGGCGATAGCGAAGGCCTCAAGATTGGTGAATGGGTGCTCGCCGTGGGCAACCCCTTCGGCTTCACCTCGACAGTCACCGCCGGCATCGTCTCGGCCAAAGCCCGCTCGATTGGTGGCTCAAACCACGGCCGACGCATGGGCATCGAAAGCTACATCCAGACCGACGCCGCCGTCAATCCCGGCAACTCGGGCGGTGCCCTCGTCAACCTCGCCGGCCAACTCATCGGCATCAACACCGCCATCTATTCGCAGACGGGCAACTATGCCGGCTACTCATTCGCAATCCCCACCTCGATAGTGCGCAAAGTGGTCACCGACCTCCGCCAGTATGGCACCGTGCAGCGCGCTGTGCTCGGCGTGACCATAGCCGACCTCACCCCCGAACTCGCCAAGGAAAAAGATGTCAAGGCCGTGACTCAGGGTGTATGGGTCAACGAAGTGGCTGAAAAATCATCGGCCTCGGCGGCAGGCATTCAGTCGGGCGACGTGCTCACGTCTATCGACGGCGTCAACGTCAACAACATGGCCCAGCTTCAGGAACAGCTCGCCAAGCACCGCCCCGGCGACTCGATAACCCTCGGATACATCCGCGACAACAAACCCGCTTCCGTCACCGTGAAACTTCTCAATTCTCAAGGCTCCACCGAAGTGACCCGTCCCACCGACTTCACCTCGCTCGGCGCCACCCTCAAGAAAGCCGACGAAGAGACCCTGCGCAAGCTCAATCTCCGCACCGGCGTAGAAGTCAGCTCCGTCTCCGACGGCATTTTCAAGGAAGCAGGCATCCGCAAAGGCTTCGTAATCACGCAGGTCAACGACATCCGCGTCTCCACCCCCGACGACATCGAGAAAATCTACAAAGCCGTCACCAAACAGACTGACAGCGAAAACCTCCTCATCGTCCGCGGCTACTATCCTTCGGGCAAGCGTGCCGCATTCGCCCTCGACCTCGGTGGCGAGTAACCCCCGTGAGTTTGTGATTTAGGACAATTTCAGTATAGATAGCACCGCAGCCCCGCGTCGCGACCGACGCAGGGCTGCATTCATTTTGCACATCACCCTGCGCCGACCACGTTTCTCAATTTCTCATTTCTCACGCTACGCCCCATGATTGAGAAGTGAGAAAGTAGGGACGTGCCATGGCACGTCCGCAGCGACGTTGGCACGGAGACATGTGCAGATTCGACATCGTGGGCCTCCGCGGACGTGCCATGGCACGTCCCTACCTGCATCCCCTACGTCAACATACATTTCTCAATTCTCATTTCTCAGACTACGCCCTATGTTTGAGAAGTGAGTAACCGACGAAGTCGCTTGGCTCTGCCAAGAATTTGAGAAATCCATGCCTTATTCCTGAAAAACGTTGTCCCATATCATTTCTCACTTTCTCATTTATCACATCACAGGGGTTCGTGAGAAGTGAGAAATTGAGAAATTGATAACGGCGTGTAATTCCGTGCTTATCGCACTATACACACCCCGATCATGTCGTAACTTTGCAGTGTCGCTTGGACCCCCGTATATTCCGTATATATAATATATAGGATATAGGTTAGGGGAGG
>JAIDCC010000110.1 GCA_029056055.1 Duncaniella sp. | reverse complement strand
CACAATTTTGCATGGGGTCTTGGGGAATGGGGAATTAAAGGGGGACGCGCTAGGGGCACCCACCCAAAGACAAACCCACCTTCTAATTTGGAATGGGGAATGGCGAATTTGGAATTAAAGGGGGACGCGCTAGGGGCGCGCACCCAAAGACAAACCCACCTTCTAATTTGGAATGGGGAATGGGGAATTTGGAATTAAAGGGGGACGCGCTAGGGGCGCGCAAAGGCAAACCGCAAGCACGCGGAGGCCGGGAAGCGCGCGGAGGGGCGACCACCGAAAGACAAACCCACAGGCGCGCGGGGGCAGGGCGGCGCGGGGAGGAGACCACCGAAAGACAAACCGCAAGCACGCGGAGGGGCGAGCGCGGACGGTGCTGAAGCCCCGCCCCATCTCCAAAAAGGCTGACGCGCAGTGAAGGGGGGAGGAGAGGAGGGGAAAGGTTAAAATTAGAAAGGGGAATGTTTTTTGTGATAATATCACTATTTTTTGATTTTTTTTTTGTAATTTTGCGGCATAAGATGTGTGAGCTGCCGTAAGGCGGTGAGTTTGACGTATCTCAATCCTTGTGTGTGCGAGCCTGTGTCGGTCCCCCTTCAGGCGAAGCACATGTCCAAACAACCTTAAGCAGCATACCCTTAGAACACCCATACCACTCCCCTCACACTCGAAACACGCACAATTTTCAGAAAAATATACCAATCAATATCTGAACCCCAACCCTACTATGAGTAAAGAAAAAAAATTCTTGACTTGTGATGGCAACCAGGCAGCCGCTCACGTGAGCTACATGTTCTCGGAAGTAGCAGCTATCTACCCCATCACTCCCTCATCGACCATGGCCGAGTATGTGGACGAATGGGCAGCCGCAGGCCGAAAGAACATCTTCGGCGAGACCGTCCTCGTTCAGGAAATGCAGAGCGAAGGCGGTGCCGCCGGTGCTGTACACGGATCGCTTCAGGCCGGAGCGCTGACCACCACGTACACTGCCTCGCAGGGTCTCCTCCTCATGATTCCGAACATGTATAAGATAGCAGGCGAGCTTCTGCCCTGCGTCTTCCACGTTTCGGCCCGTACGCTCGCCAGCCACGCCCTCTCGATTTTCGGCGACCATCAGGATGTCATGTCGTGCCGTCAGACCGGTTTCGCCATGCTCGCCGAAGGCTCGGTGCAGGAGGTAATGGACCTGGCCGGTGTAGCACACCTCGCCACTCTCAAGAGCCGCGTACCTTTCATCAACTTCTTCGACGGTTTCCGCACTTCGCACGAAATCCAGAAGATTGAGGCAATGGACCAGGATGACCTGGCACCTCTGGTAGACCAGCAGGCACTTGCCGACTTCCGCGCCCGCGCGCTCAACCCCGCCGCCCCCGTGGCCCGCGGTATGGCCGAGAACGGCGACGTATTCTTCCAGCACCGCGAATCGTGCAACGAGTATTACAACCGTGTGCCCGAAATCGTAGAGGAATACATGAAGGAAATCACCCGTATCACCGGCCGTGAATACGGACTCTTCAACTATTACGGCGCACCTGATGCCGACCGCGTCATCATCGCCATGGGCTCTGTGACCCAGGCCGCTCAGGAAGCCATCGACTATCTGACCAAGCAGGGTGAGAAGGTAGGTCTGGTGTCGGTACACCTCTACCGTCCTTTCTCGGCCAAGCACTTCCTTGCCGCAGTTCCCGCAACGGCCAAGCGCATCGCCGTGCTCGACCGCACCAAGGAGCCCGGCGCCAACGGCGAGCCCCTCTACCTCGACGTGCGCGACTGCTTCTACGGCAAGGCTGACGCTCCCGTCATCGTAGGCGGCCGCTATGGTCTGGCATCGAAGGACACCACTCCCGCCCAGATTCTTTCGGTATTCGAAAACCTCGCCCTCCCCGAACCCAAGGACCACTTCACCGTGGGCATCGTGGACGACGTTACGTTTACCTCGCTTCCTCCGAAGGAAGAAATCGCTCTGTCGGGCGAAGGCATGTTTGAAGCCAAGTTCTACGGCCTCGGCGCCGACGGCACCGTGGGTGCAAACAAGAACTCGGTGAAGATTATCGGTGACAACACCGACAAGTATTGCCAGGCTTACTTCGCCTATGACTCGAAGAAGTCGGGCGGTTTCACCTGCTCGCACCTCCGTTTCGGCGACACCCCCATCCGTTCGACCTATCTGGTGACCACGCCTAACTTCGTGGCATGCCACGTGCAGGCCTACCTCCACATGTATGACGTGACCCGCGGTCTGCGCAAGGGCGGCACATTCCTTCTCAACACCATCTGGGAAGGCGAGGAGCTGGCCAAGAACCTGCCCAACAAGATTAAGAAGTATTTCGCAGACAACGACATCAAGGTCTACTATATCAACGCAACGAAGATTGCGCAGGAAATCGGTCTCGGCAACCGCACCAACACCATCCTGCAGAGCGCATTCTTCCGCATCACCGAGGTGATTCCCGTTGACCTGGCCGTAGAGCAGATGAAGAAGTTCATCGTGAAGAGCTACGGCAAGAAGGGTCAGGACGTTGTCGACAAGAACTATGCAGCCGTTGACCGCGGCGGCGAGTACAAGGAACTTCCCGTCGACAAGGCATGGAGCACTCTCGAAGCAGAGGCACCCGCAGCCAACAACGACCCTGCCTTCATCAACGATATCGTACGCCCCATCAACGCACAGGACGGCGACCTTCTGAAGGTATCGGCCTTCGCCGGCCGCGAAGACGGCACCTGGGAACAGGGCACCGCAGCATATGAGAAGCGTGGTGTAGCAGCTTTCGTGCCCGAATGGCTTGAAGAAAACTGTATCCAGTGTAACAAGTGTGCCTACGTCTGCCCCCACGCTGCTATCCGTCCGTTCGTCCTCACTCCCGACGAAATGGCAGCAGCACCCTTCGGCGCCGACCACACCATCCCCGCTATCGGCAAGATGTTCCCCGACATGCGTTTCATCCAGTCGGTTGACGTGCTCGACTGTCTTGGCTGCGGCAACTGTGTGGCAGTCTGCCCCGGCAAGAAGGGCGTGAAGGCACTCGAAATGAAGCCTCTCGAAACCCAGCTCGACGAACAGAAGGCATGGGACTACTGCGTGGCATCTGTCAGCTCGAAGCAGGACCTCGTGGACGTGAAGAGCAACGTGAAGAACTCGCAGTTTGCGACACCTCTCTTCGAGTTCTCGGGCGCATGCTCGGGTTGCGGCGAAACACCCTACGTGAAGCTCATCTCGCAGCTCTACGGCGACCACGAAATCATCGCCAACGCAACCGGTTGCTCGTCGATTTACTCGGGTTCGGTGCCCTCGACACCTTACACCAAGAACGCCAAGGGTGAAGGTCCGGCATGGGCCAACTCGCTCTTCGAAGACTTCGCAGAGTTCGGTCTGGGTATGACCCTGGCTCACCAGAAGATGCAGGAGCGCATCAAGGGCCTGATGGAGAAGGCACTCGTGTGCGACTGCTGCTCGGACGAAATCAAGGCACTCGCCCAGCAGTGGCTCAACGCCCCCGCGGACGCCGTTTCGACGAAGGAAGTGGCAGAGAAGATTGTTCCTCTGGCAGAGAAGTGCACTTGCGACATCTGCAAGGGTCTCGTAGCCAACCGCGAACACATCGCCGCCCGCTCGCAGTGGATTATCGCCGGCGACGGTGCAGCATACGACATCGGTTTCGGCGGTCTCGACCACGTGCTCGCTTCTAACAAGAACGTGAACGTGCTCGTGCTCGACACCGAGGTTTACTCGAACACCGGCGGTCAGGCCTCGAAGGCAACTCCTATCGGCGCCATCGCCAAGTTTGCCGCATCGGGCAAGCGCATCCGCAAGAAAGACCTCGGTCTGATTGCCTCGACCTACGGCTACGTCTACGTGGCACAGGTGGCAATGGGTGCTGACAACGCTCAGACTCTCAAGGCCATCCGCGAGGCAGAAGCTTACGACGGTCCGTCGCTCATCATAGCCTACTCGCCCTGTATCAACCACGGTATCCGCACGGGTATGGGTCACGCACAGGAAGAGCAGCAGAAGGCTGTAGAATGCGGCTACTGGCACCTCTGGCGCTACAACCCCGCACTCGAAGAAGAGGGCAAGAATCCCTTCTCGCTCGACTCGAAGGCACCCCAGTGGGATAAGTTCGAGGACTTCCTCAAGGGCGAGGTGCGCTACGCTTCTGTAATGAAGCAGTATCCCGCCGAGGCAGCCGAGCTCTTCGCAGCAGCCAAGGCTAACGCACAGTGGCGCTACAACAACTACCTGCGCCTCTCGCAGCAGCAGTGGGGTCAGGAGCCCACTCCCGAGGTGAAGTAATACTCTCATCTGAATAATAACCGCTTGCCGGCGATTGCATCCCCCGATTTCTCGGGGGGCAATCGCCGGCTTTATTGTGCCGGGGGCTTGGGAAGGATAATCTAATTCTTATAATTCTGATATGGGCTGTGTATTATACACATATGACGCTGGCGA
>JAIDCC010000011.1 GCA_029056055.1 Duncaniella sp. | reverse complement strand
AGGGGGTAGACGGGGCGGAGGGCTTTGAGCTTGACGCACCGGGGCGCGAGCCTCCCGACGGACGCGAGGTTGTCGACGGACGCGAGGGCGCCGAGGGACGACTCTGGTGAGACGCACCTGAGGAGGGACGCGACGACTGCTCCTTGCGGGCACCACCGTGGCGTCCGCCGTTGTGCTGAGCGTCGGCTGTGAAAGGCTGCGCGAACATACACAGACCCGCAAGAGCCGCGGCTATATGTCGGAGGAGATGAGGTTTCATAGCGGTAAGTAATTAAGCGTGAGTGTGGAAAGGGGTGTGCTGACGGCGGCGGGGCTTCGCTGCGTCACTCCTTGGTTTCGGCGGGAGTCTCGGGAGCTTTCAGAGGATTCCAGCCCTGAGCCTTGAGCACGATTTCAGAGTCGTCGCGCGTAATCATGGCGCAACCGAGCTCGGGCTTGGTGCAGTGGCCGATGAGGCGCACGCCGGGGAGTTTCTCAATCTTTTCGTGGTCGGTGAGCGGCACGGTGAAGAGCAGTTCGTAGTCTTCGCCGCCGTTGAGCGCGGCCGTGACGAGATTGATGTTGAGTTCCTCGGCCATTACGGCGGTCTGATAGTCGATGGGGATGCGGTCTTCGTAGATGCGACACCCGACGTTGCTGTCCTTGCAGATGTGCATCAGTTCTGACGAGAGGCCGTCGGAGATGTCCATCATCGCAGTGGGCACGATGCCGGCCTTGGCCAGTTCGTCTACGATGTCGCGGCGCGCCTCGGGTTTGAGCTGACGCTCCACGAGGTATTCCTTGCCCTGGAAGTTGGGCACGAAGTCGCGCTGACCCGCACCGGCCACTTTCTCGCGTTCGAGCAACTGGAGACCCATGTAGGCCGAGCCGAGGTCGCCCGACACACAGATGAGGTCGGTAGGTTTGGCGCCCGAGCGGGTCACCACCTTGTCGGCCTCGGCCTCGCCGATGCATGTGATTGAGATGACCAGCCCCTGACGCGACGACGTGGTGTCGCCACCGACGAGGTCGACACCATAGATTTCGCACGCGAGGCGTATGCCTGCGAAAAGCTCCTCGATGTGTTCCACGGTGAAGCGCTGCGAGATGCCGAGCGACACGGTGATTTGACGAGGATAGCCGTTCATGGCGTAGACGTCGGAGAAGTTGACCACGGCCGATTTGTAGCCGAGGTGCTTGAGGGGCACGTAGGTGAGGTCGAAGTGCACGCCTTCGAGCAGCAGGTCGGTGGTCACGAGGATGTCGGTCTCCTTTATGCGGAGGATGGCGCAGTCATCGCCCACGCCCTTGACAGTCGAGGCGTTGCGTATGGGGAGGTCGGCGGTGAGACGGTCGATGAGACCGAATTCGCCCAGTTCGGAAATTTCCATAGCTCAGGAAGAGGGGAGAGAGGGTTGGGAAGACAGGAATAGGGGGTATCAGCAGCGGTTGACCAGCTCGGTCATGATTTTGAGACACTTGGGCTGAGCGATGACGGCAGCCTGCTGCACCTCCTCGTGGGTGGGCACCTGCTTGACATCCTTGCCGCCGAGGTCGGTGATGACCGAAATGCCGTAGACGCGCATGCCGGCATGGTTTGCCACGATGACTTCGGGGACGGTGGACATGCCCACGCAGTCGCCGCCGATGATGCGGTAGTATTCATATTCGGCGGGAGTCTCGAACGTCGGGCCGGTGACTCCGACGTAGACGCCGTGCATCAGACGTATGCCGTTCTCGCGGGCTATTTCGTCGGCCATGCGCATCAGTTCGGGGTCGTAGGCATAGGTCATGGCCGGGAAGCGGGTGCCCAGTTCGTTGTAGTTGCGGCCGCGCAGCGGGTTTTCGGGGAAGAGGTTGATGTGGTCGGTGATGGTCATCACGTCGCCCACTTCAAACTCCTTGTTCATGCCGCCCGAGGCGTTGCTGACGAAAAGCGTCTTGACACCGAGAGCCTTGAACACGCGCACGGGGAAGGTCACCTGCTTCATGTCGTAGCCTTCGTAGTAGTGGAAACGGCCCTGCATGGCAATGACGCGGCGAGAGCCGAGTGTGCCGAAAATGAGGTTGCCGCTATGGCCTTCCACAGTCGAGACGGGGAAATTGGGGATTTCGCCGTAGGGGATGAACTGCTTGTCGGTCATGGCGTCGACCATCGGGCCGAGGCCTGTGCCGAGGATGATGGCGATGTCGGGAATCGAGCTGACGCGCTCGCGGATATAGGAGGCTGTGGTGTTGATTTGTTCGAGCATATCGGGAGATAGGATTGATGATGATAATAGTGAGCGAAGGGTGTGTCGAGGGGGGCGCATGGACCGGTCGGGAGTCCTGACGTCCGGAAGGCACGTCGCGGCCTTCTATTTAAACAATCGCGAGTTGCGAATGGTTTTTTCGAGCGTGGGCGTAAACTTTCCGCTTTCGTCCTCGTCGATGAACTCCACTTTGATGGGCACGTAGAAGATGCGGCTCTTGAGCGCGTGGGGGAAGTAGGGGTTGTTGAGCAGGCGCACTGCGTCTTTCTCGGTGGTGACGATAAATTTGTCGTCGCCTTCGAGGAGGGCAAATTCGCGCTCGATGGCCGTGAGGTCGGACGACGTGAAGTTGTGATGGTCGGAGAAACGTTTCAGTTTCACCTTGGCCTTGTTGCGGCGCAGATAGCGTGCCAGCGGTTTGGGGTTTGCCACGCCGGTGACGAGGAGCACGTTGACGCCCTGACGCATGGTGGTGACGGCGGGCACTTCGGTGGCCTGTTCCTCGAAGACGGGCACGAGGTGGCCGTAGCGGTAGCGCGAGAAGAAGAGTTTCTGAAACGGGAAGAGATTGAGCTTCTCCTTGAAGATGCGGTATTGCATCGGCTTCATGTCGGGCGGACACTTCGTCACCACGACGATGTCGGCGCGGTTGAGGGCGTCGGCACTCTCGCGCAGACGGCCGTAGGGCAGGAGTGAGTCGGCAAACACGGGGTGGTTGAACTCGGTGAGCACCACGGCCACCGACGGCTTGACGTAGCGGTGCTGGAAGGCGTCGTCGAGCACAAACATGTTGATGGCCGGATTGATTTCGAGCATCTTGCGTATGCCGTCGACACGCTTCTCGCAGACGGCCACGGTGACTCTCGGGCCGAATTTGCGATAAATCTGATAGCTCTCGTCGCCGATGTCCTCGGGGCGGCTCTGCGGAGTGGCGAGCACGAAGCCCTGGGTGTGGCGTTTGTAGCCGCGCGACAGCACCCCGACATTGTAGTTGCGCATCAGGGCGTTGACGATGTATTCGACGTGGGGAGTCTTGCCGGTGCCCCCAACCGAGATGTTGCCCACCACTACGACAGGCACGTCAAACTCCGTCTGCTTGAGCACACCGTGCTCAAACATTTTGTTGCGCATGGCCATACCCATCCCGTAGACGCGCGAAATGGGGTAGAACACCAGAGCTTTCAGGAGTTTGTTTTTAGCCAATTCTCAGTGGAGTTTGAGGGTTAGCGGAGTCGGGAGTCAGAGAGTCACGTCGGTGACGGGGGCGAGAGCCTGCACGCCCGAGAGCGAGCGCAGGCGCGCTGCCTCTTCGTAGAGCGGAGCCATGTCGCCCAGGCGCGAACGCATGTAGCGGGTCTCGAGTTCGTCGGAGAGCTCGCGCAGGAGCTTCTTCCATTTGTCGGCCTCGCGGGGGTATTCCACCACACTCCAGCTTTCGGCGTTGAGGCTCGCGGCCAGCCCGCGCAGGGCGTCGTCAAGATTGCCGAGCTCGTCGACGAGGCCGATTTTGAGAGCCTCGCTGCCGTCCCAGACACGTCCCTCGGCTATGCGTTTGATAGAGTCCTGCGACATGTGGCGACCCTCGGCGCAACGGCGGGTGAAGAGGTCGTAGCCGCGGTCGACTGTGGCCTGGAGGGCGGCGCGGTCGGCGGCCGAGAGGGGTTGGGCTATCGACACCTCGCTGGCATTGTTGGTCTTGACGGTGCCGAAGGTGATGCCGAGTTTGTCGGTGATGAGACCCTTGGCGTTGGGGATGAGGCCGAAGATGCCAATCGAGCCGGTCAGCGTGGTGGGCTGGGCGTAGATTTTGTCGGCGCCCGACGAGATGTAGTAGCCTCCCGAGGCGGCGTAGTCGCTCATGTAGACGTAGAGAGGTTTGCCCGTGGTCTTTTTCCAGTATTGCAGGCTCTCCCAGATTTGTTCGGAAGCGAAGGCGGAGCCGCCGCCCGAGTTGACGAAGAGCATGAGGCCGTCGATGTCGTTGTCTTCGGCCAATTCGAGGATGTCGGCCACAACAGTGGTGCCGACGATGCCGTTGCCCTCGCTGTCGGTGATGTCGCCGCAGGCATAGTAGACGCCAAGCTTGACGGCTCCCTTCGAGGTCTTCTCTTCAGGGAGGGAGCGCAGATAGTCTGACGTGCCGACGGCGCGGAGCTTCGAGGCGCTTTTGCGACCCGTGAGGCTCGCCAGACGCTCGTTCATCTCATGGCCGTAGCAGAGGGCGTCGACCACCTTGCGTTCAACGAGCGCTTCGGCCGAGGCACCGAAGAGATAGCTGTCGGCCCACGAGTTGACGGTGTCGGCCGAGACCTTGCGGCCTTCGGCTATCGAGGCAGCGATGGTGCCCCAGATGTTGCCGAGGAAGAGCTGCTGCTGTTCGCGCGAGGCCTCGCTCATGTTTGTGAGGATGAAGGGCTCGACGGCGCTTTTGTAGGTGCCCACCTTGACCACCTGCATCTCTACACCCACTTTGTCGAGGAAACCTTTGAAGAAGGGAGTCGTGGCCACGAGACCGTTGATTGACGCGCCGCCCACGGGGTTGAGAAACAGCGAGTCGGCCACGGAAGCCGCCACGTAATAGTCGCCCTGCGTGTAGTCGTCGGCATAGGCGTAAATCCATTTTGAGGGAGCCTCCTGCTTGAAGCGGCGGAGGGCTTCGACGAGGGTCTGGCGCTGGGCTATGCCGGCAGCCGAACCGCCACACTTGATGTAGATGCCCTCGATGTTGTCGTCGGAAGCGGCGCGGCGTATCGCCTCGGCGGTGCGGCCCACCACCTGCTCCTTGTTGAGCTGCCCTTGCAGCAGGGCCATGTAGTCGAGTTCGCTCGTGCGGTCGGCGAACGCCCCCGAGAGGTCGAGCTCCAGATAACTGTTGGCGCGCACTTTGACGGCGTCAGACGACTTGCTTGCCGAAGCCACGGCAACGGCAAAGAAAATCACCACGAGAAAGATGCCGAGAAACATCGACAGCCAGATGGCGCTCATGGCTCCGAGAAAGGATATAAGAAACTTTTTCATAAGAAATTATGTGCGTGGATGATTGGCGGGTAGGGCGGCAGCGGCGACCATGGCCGCGCGCCGTTTACCTATGTTAAGTAAGTTCTTATTTATTTTTTCTTACTTACTTAAAACCGATAGGTTTTGCAAAAGTAGTCAAATGTAGCGACTTATGCAAGCCGACGGGCGAAAAGTTGCTCCCGAGGCCCGAAAAGACCCCGCGGCAGGGGCTGAAAAGACAAATCCTCCGATGCTTCCCAGCATCGGAGGACTCTGACATCTATTTTAAAACTCTTATACAATTTCTTTGGTCAGCTCATAACTGAATATCAATTTTTGGGAATGGATTCTATATCTGTAATGCGGGCGAGGAGCTTTCAGTCGGCCATTGCGTAGTGGCCTGCTGCGAGGGCTTCGGGGCTCTGGAGGTAGGCCACGCCCATGTTGTAGTGTTCTTTCGAGATGGTCTTCTCAACGGCTGCCACCATCGAGGGGAGCACGATGCGGAAGGTGCCGGTGTGGTTGGTGCGGTTCTTCTCGCTGCCGGTGTAGAGGTTGAAGCTGTCGGCGCCGGCGAAGGTGATGATGCCGTTGTCGAGGGTGCCGTAGTAGCCGGCCATGCGGATGGTCGAGTGGCGGCGGCCTTTGCCTTCGTGGTAAGCGCCGAGGCTTTCGATGGCTATCGAGCCCTGACCGAAGTTGATGCCGGTGGACTGACGGAGCACCTTCACCTCATTGGGGTTGGTGGCGTCGATGATGAGGTCGTTCTCGCTCTTCGAGTAGACACCTAAGGGGTTGATGAGGCGATACATGCCGGGAGCCTCGACGGCTTCCTCTATCATCACGGGGAACGTGGCAGAGGTGCCGCAGACGGCCGGGCTGATGAGGCCGTCGGTGAGGAGGGCATACGAGCAACCTGCGTCGGTCAGACGGGTCCAGGTGTAGCCCATTGAGAGGTCGAGGGCGATGTAGTTCTTGCCTGCCTTGGTCTTGAAGTCGGGGGCGAGGAAGATGGTGTCGTTGATGGCCGAACCTGCGCGGAGGTTGGCGAGGTCGATGGTGAGGGTGGCTTCGCGGGCGCCTTTCTCAAAGTTGACGGCGGGGGCGAACTGTGCCTGACCCGCTGCCGAGGCGAGCACCAGCGTAGCGGCCTTGTCGGCGTTGTCGCGGGCGATGGTCACTTCGAGGGTGGCGGGAGCCTGACCCGGTTCGTAGACTGCCTTTACGGAAGACTTCTCGAAAGTGTAGACTTCGTTACCGGGAGTGTATGATGCGGTGTGCTCGTAAGCACGGTTGCTGCAAGATGTAGCTGAGATGAGAGCTGCGGCGGCGAGGAGGATGGTGTTGAGAGCTTTCATTGCTGTAAGAGTTTTAGAAGAGTTGTCAGTTTTGAGATGTCTTTGTTGTCTTTCGACATTGCAAAGTTACATCGGAATTTCGGAGGAAGAATTATTTTAAGTGTAAATAAATGTTAAAGGAATAACGTTGTAGTTACAAATCTACTTAACTAACAATAAAACAATAGATTTAGTTCATTACAACCATGTCACAAAAATGTAACAGCCTCATTGATTGTTACAAAACAGGTAGATTTTGTCACATGCACTCGCGTGAGCGTGCGCGCGGCGGAGGGGACGGGCTGCGCTAAAGCTTGCCCCGTCACCGAAAAGGCTGACGCGCGGAGGAGAGGGAACCACCCGAAGACCAACCGCGGGGCGCCCGAAACGAAAGAGTCGCCGCAGGGTGTCTCGACGACAGCCTGCGGCGGCAGTGTTTGGTAGTATTTGTGTGTTTTTCACTTTCCGCCCGTGCCTCCGGCGTGGGCGGAGCGGTATCAGATGTCTATTTATCTATTTTCATCACATTGTTCTTCAGAAGACCACCTTGAAGCCGGCCACGATGTAGAGGCCATGCTCAAGAGAGGGGAGGGGGTTGAAGCCGGGAGCGAGGTCGAGGGTGGCCACGCGGGCTCCGGAGAGATTGTAGATGCCGACCCTTGCGGGGGCTGCTGCCACGAGTCCGGGCTGACCTCCTTCGGTGGTGAGGGCGAGGGCTGCCTCAGAGTCGGCATTGATGCTTTCGAGGGCGCTGACAGGGTCGTTGCCCGACCGGGGGTTGTGGGTATAGTCGAAGCGCACTACAGCCGAGGCAAACATGCCGGGGGCGAAGACGCGGGCTTTGACGGTGTGCGAGCCTTCTTCGAGGTCGAGGGCCGAGTAGTAGGCGGCCGATGCTTCGTCGGGGTCGGTGCCGTCGGTGGTGAAGCGGATTTCAGCGGCGGCCACTTCCGAGAGTATTTCGATGCCGGTCTTGTCGGCTGTGAAGCGGATTTCGGGGGCTGCGGCCTTGTAGGCGGCGGGGTCGAAGGTGAAGCTCTCGACTGCCGAGTTCTGGCCGTCGGCGAGGGCGGTGAAGAAGCGCAGGGTGCGCTCTGCTTCGGTCATTGCCACGGGGGCGGTGTAGAGGGTCCAGGCCGAGGTCTCTTCGGGGAGAGCCGTTGCCGATTCGGTCCAGTAGATTTTGGCGTTGTCGAGACCTACGGTGAGCACTACGCTGAGGTTTTCCACCTTGGCCGCGGGGGGCTCGATGCCTCTCACTTCAGAGTGCTGCGCCACTTCCGAGGGGAAGAAGCCGGCCTTGAAGGCGCGGGCCTTGACGGTGGTGCGTCCGGGGCGCAGGGCGATGGGGGCGGTGTAGACTGCCGAGGTTTCGTTGGGGTCGCTGCCGTCTGTCGTGTAGCGCAATGTCGTGCCCTCTTCGGCTGCGGTGATGGCGATGCTTTCGCCGTCGGCGCCGAGGCTCACCGTGGGAGCCGCGGTCTGATAGTCGGCATAGACGAGCGAGAACTGCTGCATCTCTGAGTTTTCGCCGAGGCCGCGCGAGGCGTAGTAGCTTACGGTGGCGTCGCCCGTGAAGGTGATGGGTGCCGTGTAGAGGGTCCATTCGGCGCCGTCGCCGATGGTGGCTCCCTTGCGGACGGTCCAGTAGATGGCGGCGTCGGGGTCGGGCGATGCGAGGGCGAGGCGGAGGTCGGTGAACGTGCCGGTGGGGTTTGCCACGAAGCTCACGCCGAAGCCGGGGGTAGAGCCGCCCCAGTTGTCATCCCAGTCGCCGGTAGAGACGTTGGTGTCGGCGGCTGCGGTGAGGATGCCCAGTGAGAGGAGTGCCGAGAGGGAGAGAAATTTGATATTGCGTACCATAACAGAATAAACAGACGGTGATAAGGTTGAGAGTGATGAGAGTGATGAGTGGTCGGGGTGATGAGTGGGGAGAGAGATGAGGTGAGGAGAGAGGTCGGGGGGTGTCGGTATGTTTGTTTTGCTTGTTTTGTGTCAGGCGATGGGGGTGGTCATGCCGGCGGGCATCTTTGCTGCGCCCGAGGCGGGCACTTCCGCGTCAGCCTCGGCGGGCTCGGGAACGAAGCGGGGTGTGCACCATTTGGGAGCGTCGGCACGCTTGTAGGGGATGGCGTTGATAAACGAGGGGTGACCGTAGGGCATCTTGCCGTGGAGGTAGCATTCTACGTAGGCGTTAGAGGTGAGGCTCACCCAGAGAGTGCCGTAGGTCATGTTGCCGGTGTGCGAGAAGCCGAGGCAGTGGCCGTGTTCGTGGAAGAGGCATTCGCGGTCCCAGGTGTGGGGTTTGTTGGTGCTGACGCCGGGATAGAAGTTCTGGAAGTAGTAGCTCATGAAAATCATTGTCGAACCTCCGCCCCAGCCTTCGGCGCCCGAAGCGGGATTGCAGCTGCCCCAGCCGAAGCCCGAAGTGTTGTAGATGCGGTTGATGATGTCTTCGTTGGTGAGCATGTTGCCGTTGTTGTTATACTTGCCGGTGTTTTCCTCGAGGCGGGTGTAGAACTCTTCCGAGTCAAACATGATGGCCATGCACTGGTTGACCATGTAGGCGTGGCGGATGATGTCGCAGGTCGGGGTGCGTCCGTAGAACGAGTACCAGTCTTCGTAGGCGGGACACCATGCATACCAGTTCTGGAACTTGAGGGCGGCGAGCTGATTGAGGTAGGCGTCAGTGGTGGTGTAGCTCCACTGGATGTCGGAGGGGAGGCTGTTCATCTTGGGGATGGTCACGCGGCGGCCGTCTTTGGTGAAGTACTGGCAGTCTCTTTCGATGAAGGGCATGGGCACGAGCATGTCGAGCAGGGGGTGTACGCTGGTCATGTGGGCGATGTGCACCGAGTCGATGCCGAGCGAGGGGAAGTTGGCGTAGATGTCGACGTTTTCAACGGCTCCGGCCGAGAAGAGGCGCACTCGCATGTTGTTTTCCCAGGTCGAGACGGTCAGGGGGCGGCACACCTGGAAGCGGCGGTGGTTGTTGTCGTGGAGCACGGCCATCGGCTCGTCTTCCATCATCATGAGGTCGGCGTTGTAGTTGTAGTAGTCTTTCGGACGGATGTAGATGTAGCCGGTGCGGAGGTCGGGGTGGTTGAGGGTCAGTGTGATGGTGGCCACTTTGCCTGCTTCGGCGTTGATGCCTTCGAAGCGGTAGGAGGTCTTGGAGTTGTCGCCCGAGAGGGTGGCGGCGCTGATGCTGACGGTGCCCGAGAGGGGACGGAGAGAGGGGAGGGTGTTGAAGGTGAGGGTGAATGCTGTGTCACGCACTTCGTAGCCTACGATTTCGACTGCGCCGTCAAACGTTCCGTCGGCTTTCATCGAGGTGGCCACCTGCGAGCCTTCGTCGAAGCTCACCTTGACGCTTTCGATGAGGGTCTCGAGCGCCGGGGTGATGCCGGTGATTTCCACCTTCATCTTGGCGAGGGCGTGGTCGAGCACTACGCGCTGCTGCATGGGCTCGGGGACGGACGACACTTCGAAGTCTACCTTCTTGAAGAAGTACGACCCGTTGAGGGGAAGCGACTCCATCGTGTTGGTGAGCCATGCCTGGCTGATGTGCTCGGGTGCCTCGATGCGGGCCAGGTCGGAAGCGGTCGACGAGCCGAGGAAGAGCACTGAGTAGGAGCCGGGGGCGAGACCCTCGAGGGTGAGGCGGTCGAGCTCGGGGGTGATGCGGCCGTAGAAGTGGTTGAGAACGTTGCCCTCTTCGTCGGCCAGGAGGTAGCGCAGGGCGGTGAGTTGTTCGGGGAGTGCCTCGCCATCCTCGGCGCGGCTCATCCAGTCGGTCTCTTCTACAGGAGTCGAGATGATGAAGGTGACTCCGTCGCCGGCGGCTGCCGGCATTTCATCTTTCAGGTAGTCGCTTTCGCAAGAGGCGAAGAGCACCATGATGATGGGGAGCAGTATGTAGAGAGCTTTTTTCATAAGGCTTCGTTTGACTTATGCAGATGTGTTGTGGGAAGTGGTGATGAAATAGATGTAGGTGGGGGGAGGGGGGAGTGGTGAGGAG
>JAIDCC010000109.1 GCA_029056055.1 Duncaniella sp. | reverse complement strand
GCAGAGTGGTCGATTGCGGCGGTCTTGAAAACCGTTGAGGGTCACACCTCCGGGGGTTCGAATCCCTCTCTCTCCGCAAAAGCAGCCATCCGGCTGCTTTTTTTATTTCTATACTCCGCCCGGGCGTACTCTTCTTTGCGCAGCGCGGAAGTAATCGGTTTCTCCCCTCTGTGGGTCTCCCTACCCGAGGGTGAAATTTCAAGAAAGTGAATATCAATGAAACACGTGCCCTTACATATTGACTATCTGCTCACCCGTCATCATTGTGTCACGGTGGCAGGTCTCGGTGCGTTTTTGGTCAACGACGTTGCCGCCCGCTACGACGACGAGACAGAAACCTATCTCGCTCCGTCGCGTTTGCTGGGCTTCAATCCAGAGCTCACCATTTCCGACGGTCTGCTTGCCGGGTCGATTGCCCGACGCGAAGGCCTCTCTCTCGATGAGGCGGCAAAAATCGTCTCGGCCGAAATTACCGAATTCTTTTGCACTCTTTCCGAACAACATTCCGTGGTCTTTGGCAACCTTGGAACTTTCGTGCGTTCCGAGGGAGGTGTCCTGACTTTCGAGCCGTCTGATTCGGCTATGTGCCTTTCACGTTTCGAGGGTCTGCCAAGTATTGCCATCAAACCTTTGGCCGATGAAAATGCCGCCGACAATGCCGATGGCGCACATCGCAATGCTCCCCGCTTCTCATTCCTGCTCAAAGCCGTGGCTTCGATGCTTCTGCTCTTCGTTCTGGGCGGAATTATCACCGCTACCACAGGTCTCGTGGATGGCAAATCAGTGGAGCGCGCCATGTTGAGCGCCTTCGCCGGACAGATGGCCGACGAAATCGAAATGCAACCTTCAGCCGAAATCTCACGCTCTATCGAGCTAAATATTGCCGCTCCCGCCGCCGAGACAATCCGTCCCGCTTCTGCAATTATCCCCACTCCCGCCACTCCCTACCTTCTCGTAGTGGCTTCGCTCGAAAGCGCCGCCTCGGCACGCCGGCAAATCGGCGACGACCCCAATCTGAAGTATGTCGAAATGGAGGGCAAGTATCGCGTTTACGTCGATTCTTTCCCCACGGCTCAGGCCGCTATGGAGGCCGTCCCCTCCTACATGCCCAAATATGAGAACGTTTGGGTGTGCCGTCGCTGAGCGCTTCAGACTCGTCATTGACACCTATTCAAATCCCCTCACGTTTTTTTTAATGGATTTCCACCAACTTCTCATAGACCGTCGTTCAATCAGACGCTACACCGCCGACCCGATTTCGGCCGAAGATGTCAAAATCCTAATTGAGGCCGCCCTCCTATCGCCTTCGTCCAAAAGTTCGCGGGCATGGCAGTTGGTGGCAGTGGAAGACAAAGAAACCCTTCTCCGTCTGGCCGAATGCAAACCGGCCGGAGCGGTGCCTCTGAAAAACTGTCCGCTTGCCATCGTTGTGGCCGAGGATACTACGGCTTGCGACGCATGGATTGAAGACGGCTCTGTGGCAGCTACCTCGATTCTCTATCAGGCCGCGGCTCTCGGTCTCGGGGCTTGCTGGGTGCAGCTCCGCGGGCGTTTCTCTCACGACGGAACTCCCTCCGAGCAGTTTGTTCAGGAGGTGCTCGGTATTCCCGAACAGATTGTGCCCCTTTGCATTATTACCGTCGGACACAAGGATGAGGACCGTAAACCTCAAAACGTCGATGCGCTGAAATGGGAGAATGTCCACGTAGACCGTTGGTGAAAATCTCGGTCATCGGTGCCGGAAATGTCGCCACACATCTTGCGCGGGCGCTCCACGCTTCGCCTCTTTGCGAAGTAGTCGAAATCTGCTCCCCCCGCTCGGCCGCGCGACTGGCGGCCGAACTGAATGTCAAGGCCACTTCTTCACTCGCCGACGTCGCTCCTGACAGCAATCTCTATCTCATCTCGGTCTCCGACGATGCGTTGCCGCAGGTGGTCGACGGTTTGCCCCGAAACCCTCAGGCTGTCTATGCCCACACCTCCGGGTCGGTCGGCATGGAAGTGCTCTCACCGCTCTCTCCGAAAATCGGAGTATTCTATCCTCTCCAGACCTTCAGCCGCGACGTCGAGGTAGACATCGCGCGCGTACCTATGTTTATTGAAGGGAGCGACGAGGCCGTCAACAGTTCCCTTACCGCGCTTGCCGAATCTATCTCGGGGAGTGTGTTCAAGGCCGACAGTCGTCTGCGCGGACAGCTCCACGTGGCTGCCGTCTTTGCCTGCAATTTCGTTAATCATCTTTGGGCAATCGCCGATTCGCTCCTCGCGCGCGACGGCCTGACGCTCGAGGTGCTGCACCCCCTGCTGGAGGAGACCTTGCGCAAAGCCGAGCGCAATCATCCCGCAGATGTCCAGACAGGCCCGGCGGCGCGCGGCGATGTGAAAATCATCGAAAAGCACGCTTCGTCACTCCCCGCCGACCTCGCGGCGCTCTATCGCGACCTGAGCAAATCAATAATGAATTCTAAGAAATGAGCGGAATAGCCTACGACCTGACCAAAATCAAAGGAATTGCTTTCGACATGGATGGCGTTCTTTCGGCCTCCACTGTCGCCGTGCGCGAGGACGGCACCCTCCAACGCCACTCAAACGTAAAGGATGGCTACGCTATTCAGTATGCAATCAGGCGCGGCTTGAAACTTGCCGTCATTTCCGGAGCTCGCGACGAGTCGATGCTGCCCGCCTACCGTTCGCTCGGCATTACCGACGTCTATTTCCATTGTGCCGACAAGGTGGTGACGCTTCGCGAGTGGATGAACGCCCATGGTCTGTCGGCCGATGAGGTGGCCTACGTCGGCGACGATATCCCCGACCTCCCCGTGATGGAGCGCGTCGGCCTTCCGGTCACTCCTGCCGACGGTGCCGACGAGGTCAAGGCAGTGGCGCTTTACATTTCCCCCTTTGCCGGAGGATGCGGCGTGGCTCGCGACGTCATCTCGCAAGTGTTGAGGGCACGCGGCCAATGGTTGCTTCCCGATGCATTCGGCTGGTAGGCGCTCCTATCGCCTGAACGAAATCGAGAGGGTGCAATAGACCGGCACAGCTACCGAATCCACGGCGCCCGCTTGCCATTTCGGCATGGATGAAATGATTCTGACGGCTTCCTTGTCGAGCGACTCTTCCACGCCTTTGACCACCGAAACGTAGCCTATCGAACCGTCGGTGTCAACTACGAAGCTGCATCTCACACGTCCCTGTATGCCTTCCTGCCAGGCTTGCGCCGGATAGCGCCGCTCGGTGTTGATGAAGTGCATCATAGCTCCATCACCGCCCGGAAACTCAGGCTGGATGTCTACGCTGCCGTAATCATAAACGTCAATGTAAGTGCGGGTTGGGGTTGGCTTTTGCGCGTATCCGGCAAGACAGCTCAGAAGTAAGCAGAAAAGTGAAATGTATTTTGTCATGAATTGGAGAGGTTAGAGAGGATGAAGCGTGAGTGCATTTTGATGCCTTTCGCGCCTACAACACGAAATTACTAACTTTCAATCACTCCGGCAAATTTTTTGAGGTTAATTGCGATTGTTTTAGGTTTGTTTACAACTTAAGTTTAGATATTTTGGCAATTTGCTTGCGTATTTCAGAAATATTTACTACTTTTGTCAAATAAATCCTAAATTCAATAGCAATATGTCGCTTATTATCCCCCAGCACTATCGTCGGCGCCTCCTACCCGAGACCACCGAGGTGGCCATCAAAATGATTAAGGATGCCTTTCAGAAAGCTCTTTCGTCGCGACTGCATCTGCGCCGTGTCACCGCCCCTCTGTTCCTGCTCGAAGGCACCGGTCTCAACGACGACCTCAATGGCGTCGAACACGCCGTGTCATTTGCTATCGACGATATGGGGGGTCGCAAGGCTGAGGTGGTCCATTCGCTTGCCAAGTGGAAACGTTATAAGCTCGGCGCCTATGGCATAGCCCCCGGTTTCGGCCTCTACACCGACATGAATGCTATCCGTACATTCGAGGAACTCGACAATCTCCACTCTCTCTACGTCGACCAATGGGACTGGGAGAAAACCATCCGCGAGGAAGACCGCAATCTCGCCTATCTCAAGGCCACAGTCGAACAAATCTACGAGGCTCTCAAAGAAGTCGAGCTGAAGGTCTACGAGGCTTTCCCTCACATCACCCCCTGCCTGCCCGACAAAGTGGAGTTCATCCACGCCGAGCAGTTAGCGCGCCTCTACCCTGCTCTGACTCCAAAGGAGCGCGAAGCTGAAGTGGCCCGCAAGTATGGCGCCGTATTTATAATAGGTATAGGCGATGTGCTTTCCGATGGCAAGCCCCACGACGGCCGCGCCCCCGACTACGACGACTGGTCTACCCCTAACGAAGAAGGCTTCAACGGTCTTAACGGCGACCTCATTCTCTGGAATCCCGTGCTCGAAGCTCCTTTCGAACTTTCCTCGATGGGCATCCGCGTAAGCCCCGAGTCGCTCCGTCATCAGCTTAAGGTGAGAAATGCCGAAGCGAAAGAGAAGCTGACGTTCCACAGCATGCTCCTCGCCGGCCAACTCCCCTACAGTATCGGTGGAGGCATCGGGCAGAGCCGCCTTTGCATGTTCCTGCTTCGCAAAGCCCACATCGGCGAGGTTCAGGCTTCGATTTGGCCCGAGGAACAGGTGGAGCAATGCGCCCGCGCCGGAATAGAATTCCTCTGAGCCTGCTGCTCACTCCCGCCCTCCGAAATGTAATTAATGTCATATCCGTCTGCCAAAAGTGTCACTCTTTTGGCAGACGTTTTCTTTTTGTGTTTTTTGGCACGACGCTCCTTCGATTTTCGTCGTAATCACACCGTTTTTGGCATTTTGCTAATTGTCAAAGCTTTGTGTTGTTGTTAACAATTTTTTTCGCGTGAGCCGAGGCCGCAAATTCAACCTTTCCGGCATTAAGTTTGTTAGATTAGTGAATTGAGAGCGAAGGCTTCCCCAAGCCCGACTCCCGATAACTAACCGAAAAATCAAAAACAAAATAAAACTCAAAAACTATGGGAAAAATTATTGGTATTGACCTTGGCACCACCAACTCTTGTGTGGCTGTCCGTGAGGGTAACGAAACTGTCGTTATTCCTAACGCCGAAGGTCGCAACACTACTCCTTCAATTGTAGCATTCGTCGATGGTGGCGAACGCAAGGTAGGTGACCCTGCAAAACGTCAGGCCATCACCAACCCTAAGCGCACCATCAACTCTATCAAGCGCTTCATGGGTGAAACCTATGACCAGGTTGCTAAGGAAACCGAGCGCGTACCTTATAAGGTTATCCGTTCCGACAACAACACTCCCCGCGTTGACATCGACGGCCGCGAGTACACTCCTCAGGAAATCTCGGCCATGATTCTTCAGAAGATGAAGAAGACCGCCGAAGACTACCTCGGTCAGAGTGTCACCGAAGCTGTCATCACCGTCCCCGCCTACTTCAACGACTGGCAGCGTCAGGCCACCAAGGAAGCCGGCGAAATCGCAGGCCTCAAGGTGATGCGTATCGTCAACGAGCCTACCGCAGCCGCTCTGGCCTACGGTCTCGACAAGGGCAAGGACGATAAGAAAATCGCTGTCTTCGACCTCGGTGGCGGTACGTTCGATATCTCCATCCTCGAACTCGGCGACGGTGTCTTCGAAGTGAAGTCTACCAACGGTGATACCCACCTCGGCGGTGACGACTTCGACCACGTCATCATCGACTGGCTCGCCGACGAATTCCAGAAAGAGGAAGGCGTCGACCTCCGTCAGGACCCGATGGCTCTCCAGCGTCTTAAGGAGGCTGCCGAAAAGGCCAAGATTGAACTTTCGTCGACCACTTCGACCGAAATCAACCTCCCCTACATCACCGCTACCGCTTCTGGCCCCAAGCACCTCGTGAAGACCCTCACCCGTGCTCAGTTCGAACAGCTCGCCGACAAGCTCATCCAGGCCACCATCAAGCCCTGTGAGCAGGCACTTAAGGATGCAGGCATGAGCCCCTCCGATATCGACGAAGTTATCCTCGTCGGCGGTTCTACCCGTATCCCCGCCATTCAGGCTATCGTCGAGAAGTTCTTCGGCAAGGCTCCCTCGAAGGGTGTCAACCCCGACGAAGTGGTTGCCGTAGGTGCCGCTATTCAGGGTGGCGTCCTCACCGGCGAAGTCAAGGATGTACTTCTTCTTGATGTCGTTCCTCTGTCAATCGGTATCGAAACCCTCGGCGGCGTGATGACCAAGATGATTGAGGCTAACACCACCATCCCTGCCCGCAAGAGCGAAACCTTCTCTACCGCTGCCGACAACCAGCCTTCGGTAGAAATCCACGTCCTTCAGGGCGAGCGTCCTATGGCTAAGGACGACAAGACCCTCGGCAAGTTCCACCTTGACGGAATCGCTCCCGCTCCCCGTGGCATACCTCAGATTGAAGTCACCTTCGAGGTCGACGCCAACGGTATCCTTAACGTTTCGGCTAAGGATAAAGCCACCGGCAAGGAACAGAGCATCCGTATCGAAGCTTCGTCGGGTCTGACCGATGCCGAAATCGAGCGCATGAAGAAAGAGGCCGAGGCCAATGCAGCCGCCGATGCCAAGGAAAAGGAACGCATCGACAAGCTCAACCACGCCGACACCGTAATCTTCCAGACCGAAAAGCAGCTTCAGGAACTCGGAGATAAGATTCCCGCCGACAAGAAGGCCGCTATCGAAAACGACCTCAACCGTCTGAAAGAAGCCCACAAGGCTCAGGACGTTGCAGCCATCGACTCTGCAATCTCCGCCCTCCAGGCCACATTCGGTGCCATCCAGCAGGACATCCTCAATGCCCAGCAGGCAGCCGGCGCTCAGGGTGCAGCCGCAGGCTCAGCCCCCAACAACCCCGGCGAAGGCCACGTCGACGACGTAGAATTCGAGGAAGTGAAGTAATCACCCTTCTCTCCCACGCTCCTCAAGGAGCATAACGCTTAGCGGCGCGTAATCCCCCGATTACGCGCCGCTTTCGTTGTTATTACGGTTTGGTATGCCCTCTCATCCCGCCGCAGTCATGGCGTCTATCAGGTCCTGATAGCAGGTCACTTTGTGATATTTGACGTTGTCGGTCGACATATCCTTGAAGAGCTGCCCGCAGCAGTCGATTTTGGCATTCTCAATAGCGTTGAGCTGCATGGAGTTGAGAGAGCCTTTAGTCTCGGCTACAAAGAAAATGTGTTTCACGTCGCCTTTCTGCATCGCTATCGCCCAGTCGGGGGCGTAGTTGCCCACAGGAGTGGGAATGCTGAACGAGCGCGGGAGTTTAGCATAGACCACGACCTCGTTTGCTTCATCGAGGTCGTGGGCGAAGTTGCGCTCTCCCGTGCTGTCGGCTACGACGTAGTCGGTGACATGTTTTGACGCCCGGTAGGCCTTGTCGAACTCCGCTTTGCTTGCTGCGGTGAAGATGTCTGAGTCATAAGTTCCGTCGGTGAGATGGTAATGTATGTGGTCAACAATCATTGTAGCCTTCTGCTCGCGGATTATTTGAACTACCTTGCGGATGAATTCCTCGGGGTTGTTGCGGAACAGCGAAAGTTTGTTCCGACTCAGACCTTGAAGAATCTTGGCCGCGGTGCGTCGTGTGATATTCGCGCCCTTTGCTATCTGTCCGACGAGGTCATACTTCACTGCAGACGTACTGACATCGGTAAGCTCCTGAGAGCTCGACTTGGTATCTCCGAATTCGGTCACTTCGTTCTCGTGCTGCTGTCCCTCAATCTTGATGTAGCGCAGTTTGCGCACCTGCAATTCTTCGCCATTCAGGTGGAGGATTGCATTCTTAATCAACTCGTCGGAATTGTAGCTGACGGTGTAGACGTATTGGTGGTTGATAGCCTTCCAGAGTGCCTGAAATTCCTCCTTGAAGAAATTTGCGTTAAGCTTCGGCTCAGGCAATTTCGTTTTGCTGCCGTTCTCCGTCATGCCTTCGAGCAGCGACGGGTCGAATATTGAGTTGATGAGCATAGTTATCCCCTCTGCCATCGGTGCTAATTTCTCTCCGTAAGGCACGAGTGCCTCGGCTGCGAGATCGGCATGATACTTCGGAGTAATTTGGCCGCTGTCATCCACATAACCGTTGTCTTCGAGGTAAATCATAATGCGTCCGGCCTCGGTGTCTGAGACTACGTGAGGCTCTCCGCCCACCGTGATGGTCTTCCCCTTGAAGTAGGCGCTCGTGGCTTTGGCGGCACGTTCGCGCAGAGCTTCTCGCGTCTCTTTTTGCAGCGCCGTGGTGAAGTCGGAGTAACTCTCGTTGGCGATGACGGTAAGAACATTTATGTCGTGAACGTTATCGCCGAGCAGTTCTTTGTCCTGACGCACTCCGTTGCGGTCGACGGCGATGCGCAGCCCGCGTCCTACCTCCTGGCGTTTGGTGGTGGCGGAATTGCTGTGTCGCAGCGTGCAGATTTGAAACACGTTGGGGTTGTCCCATCCCTCGCGAAGCGCGGAGTGAGAGAAAATGAATCGTGTAGGTTCGTCGAAACTCAGCAGTCGCTCCTTGTCGCGGAGAATCAAGTCGTAGTCTGAAGCGTCTTCGCTCACGTCGGTGCCGCGCTTGGTCTTGGTGTCTACCATCTTGCCTTTCTTGTCGATAGAGAAGTAGCCGCGGTGGGTCTGATAGGGATGAAAGCGTCGGAGATACTCATTGTAGTCCTCGTCGAAGATGTGAAATTCTTCATTGACAAGACGGGCGTATTCTTCCTCGAAGATAGTTTGGAAAACACCCTTCACCGCTTCGCCGCTCTCGTCATAATTGCGATACTTCGCCACTTCGTCGATGAAGAACAACGACAGACATTTGATGCCTTTCTTAAACAACTGACGCTCTTTCTCGAAATGAGCCTTGATGGTTTCGCGTATCTGGATGCGCTGCATGTGCAGCTCGTTTGCGTCGCCTACTATTTCTCCTTTGCGGATAGTAACACCATTGGTGAAGCTGACATATCCCGCGGGATGGGCGGCATTGCCCGGATTGATTTCGGAGATGTCATAGCCGCGATACTGCTCGAGGTCGTTTGAGGCTACAAACAGTGAGTCGCCCACTCCGAGTGTCTTGAAGTGGCGGCGCGGTTCGCCGGCGGCGTTCTTCACCTCGATGGATATCCGTGCCATTGGCGGTTTTGACGGCGAGAGGACTATCTCTTCGAGATACATGTATCCGTTGGTACCGCGGAGGTTTTTCAGTTCGAAACCTACCACTTTGATGCGCTTTACGAGTCGCTCGCGGTAAGCGTCGAGCGCGTCGAGCGCATAGACGGTGTCGTGTCTGGTGCGGTGAGTGGCGGAGTAGTTCAACACAAACAGCGGATTGAATTTTTTGAGGGCTGACTGTGTGGCCGCGCCCTCCATCTTCTGCGGCTCGTCCATTATGATAATCGGCCGGTTGGCTGCTATCACGTCTATCGGGCGGCGCGAGGCAAACTCGTCGCGCTTTGAGTAGATGATGCGGCTTTCCTTTGAGCGACTCCCCTCTTTGAGCGATGCGGCAAACGCCTGCGTGTTGATTATCATCACGTTCAATCCTGCGTCCTGCGAGAATTGGTCGAGCTGATTGAGATTTTTGCTGTCGTAGACAAACCAACGCGCCTTCTTCCCGTATTGCTCCATGAAGTGGTCTTCGAGCATACAGAAAGATTTGGCCACACCTTCGCGGATGGCTATGCTCGGCACGACGATGATAAATTTGCCCCAGCCGTAGAGTTTGTTGAGTTCAAACATCGTCTTGATGTAGACGTAGGTCTTACCCGTGCCTGTCTCCATCTCGATATCCAGATTAGCCGCCCCCAAACCGTCAATCTTGCTGAGAGTCTTCGAGAGTGGCACACCTGCGAGAGTCTGAACGGCGTGGAGATTTTCGAGCAACTGCTTGGAAGAAAGCTCCACGTCGGCATTGCGGTAGCCGTCATCGTCAAGCATCTCGCGCAAAGAGCCTGCCGGAAGTCTGCCCAGGTCTCGGCGATATTTCGCCGGGTCGCGGTTGGGTTGCCCCACAAACACATTGGTCGTGTTGCCTACCGCCTCCGTCTGATAGCCCTGTATCTTAAATTTGAATTTCATCTTTTTCAATGTTTAAATAGACGATGAAGCAAAAATCCTCCAACTACCGGTAAAAAACAATTGCGTCAGCTTTTGAATAAGGGAGATATTCAACGGAGTGAATCTGACGATTACCATAGTAGTATATGGATTCTGAAGTATATCCTTTTTGTCGATTTTTACGTTTAAAGGTATATGGTGTATACCTTTAAACGTATTTTATTGTTGCTTTTTTGAGATTATATCCATATTTTAATTTTGCAAACACGTCTGCAAAATTAGGTTGAACAAAGCTATTCCTACTTCATAGGATTTTGCGAGTGGTCTTGGACGAGTAGTGACGGAAAATTTGCTCGAAGTTGTCGAGCACGTTGTCGTTTGCTGCCGAGGCGTCGCGCATTACAAAGAATTCCGGTTTCATCTTGGCGATTTCAGTGACGGTCGATTCGTTAACTTCCGTATCGAATGTGGCAATGAGGTATGTGCCACCGACAAAGAACACTTTTTTGCCGTTGACTTCCCGCTCTTCGATTTTGGCTGATAGTTCGATTCCGAGTTCCGGCATTACTTGGAACAGCAGGTCGAGCGGAGAGCGGTCGGGTTTGACGTTGTCAACCGATTTGAAAAGGTCTGCGTCGTTGAAGTCTTCGGGGGTGTAAAACACATCTTCCATATTCGACGAGTCGAGTTTGAGCACACGGAAGCCGACATCCGGCAAATTTACGTTCTGCTCGGAAGCGTCGACGTCAAACAATCCGTCGGGTTTTGAATTACCTTGGCCTCCGCGGACGCGATTAATCGCGTCCCTACAAATTTGCTCCCCGGCACGACGGATGCGTTCTTCAGCAAATTGAGGGATTGTTTCAAAGGTCAATTC